>JBBSIY010000076.1:0-11442 GCA_038257785.1 Lysobacterales bacterium | reverse complement strand
GCCGCGACCATCATCAAGAAGGGTGAACCAGCTGCGGAACGGCAAGCCTTGAGCGCTGGAAAGCTGCTTGAACTCACCGCCGCGCCAGCGCACTAGACCGCTATCGGTCGCGAGCCATAGGGTGTCCTCGCCGCGCGGCACGATGGCGAACACGTCGCGCGCTGGAAAACCTTGCGCCTCACCCATCGGCCTGAAGTGATCGTCATCGATCTGCAGCGCAAAGCCAGCCGACGTACCGACGACCAGCCTGCCCTGCTGGTCAAGCGTCAGCGCCATCACATACGGACGGGGGAGGCCTTCCTCGGTCGAATACTTGCGCCACTCGCCGCCCACGTAATCGCGCGGGTCATCTCCACCTTGCCCCGCGCGGTATCGATAGCGGAACAACCCGACGCTGCTGCCAACCCATACGTCGCCATTCGGCAACGGAAGTATCGCCCGCACCTGCGCGTCCGCAAGCACCTGCGCGCCGTCGAGGTAGTGAACTCGCTCGTTCTTAAATTCGAAAACGCCGCCGCCGTAAGTACCCACCCAAAGGCGGCGGTCCGGCCCGTTGGCAAGGGTCAGGATCGACTCATTCGGCAGACCGCTCGCCCGCGACCAGTGCGCCATTTCATGCGCGCCGTAGCGATACAGGCCGCCCGAGGTGCCGGCCCAAAGCGCGCCCTTGTCGTCCTCAAGCAGGCTGCGCACGTAGCGATTGTCGAGCCCGATGTTGGCACCTAAGGTCGCGAAAGGTAGATGCCGAATGCGCTGCACGCCGGCTGAGGTGCCTACCCAAAGATTGCCTTCGTGGTCTTCCAGCAGCGCAAGCACGCGGTTGTGCGCCAGCCCGTTGCTTGTATCCAGACGCTCGCTACGCGCGCCCACCTCTCGCCACAAACCACGATCCGTGCTGCCCAACCACAGCGCGCCCGCGCGATCGCGGTATATCTGCTGGACACCGCCCCGATCTTCGCCGGCCGATGAGGTCAATCCGAAACGTTCAGCCAGCAGATACTGCCTGCCGCCTGCGCTGACGCGGACACGACCGCCGGCATCGATCGCCACTGCGCGCACCTGACCGGCGGGCAGCCCGTTGGCGTGACCAAATTCTGACACCTGATCGTCATCGTCGATAACGTCTAGCCCACTGAACGTCGCCACCAGCATGCTGCCATCCGAACGCTGCGCCAGCCCAAACACCGTGCCGTTCGACAGACCCTGCTCAATGCCGAACTGCTGCACGCTGCCGTCGGCGTTGATACGCACGAGCCCGGCCGTTTCTGATGCAGCCCAAACGCGCTGCTCCTCATCAACTACGATCTGCATCACGTCATCGAACGGCAGGCTGCCGTCAGCGCGCTGCCAGCGCCGCCATTGTCCAGCCGCGTCACGGCGAATCAAGCCACCGCGGGCGGTGCCGATCCACAGGTTGCCCGACTTGTCCGCCGCCAGAGCGCGTATGGCGTGACGCTCCAATTCAGGCGTGTTGCTGCGGTCGAATACGGCAAATTCGTGGCCATTGAAGCGCGCCAACCCCTCCCAGGTGCCGAACCACAAGTAGCCATCAGATGTCTGCGCCGCCGCCATCACCATGTTATCGGGCAGGCCGCTGCGGCTATCGAAGCGATCAATCGTGAACTCGACTAGCGAGCGATCCGCCGGCAGCGCCCACACCTCCGCGCTGCCCGTTATCGCCAGCGCTACCGCCAGCAGCAGCGAGCCTAAGCTCCGCGCTCCCTGGGTAAAGCAGCTAGTTCGTGTGCACACCATCAACACGCATGGCGCAGGGCAGCGAGAGGCGATCAACATGAACTGATTCTACCTAGTGACATCAGCGCCGAGCGCACCACGCGCGGCGCGAGTTGATCGGCGTCAATGCAGCCTGCGACGAATACACACATCGTGGACTTTCGGCTGGCGGCATCGCCGTCGGCGCGTCCGCTAGGCAAGCCAGCGCGAACTGCAGCCGGGTGACATCTGTCAGGTGCGACAGCTGACAGCGTGCACTAACCGAACAAATTGCCACCGCGCAAGCTGAACTCCCGTCATCGGAGTGCCGAGCATGCCCACCACACCCAATCGCCCTAACGCGTATCTGGCCCAGTTGACGGGGGTCAGCAAACGCTACGGCAGCCTGCTTGCGCTTGATCGCTTTGACCTCAACATCCGTCGGGCTGAGGTGCTGGCTCTGCTTGGGCCGAACGGCGCCGGCAAGACAACCGCTTTGGGCCTGCTGACTGGCGCGCTGCGTGCCGACACCGGCAGCGTTGCGCTGTTTGGCGGGGACCCGCAGGACTGGCGCGTGCGGCAGCAGATAGGCGTTATGCAGCAAGAAGCAAGTCTGCCGGAAACGCTGCGCGTCGCCGAACATATCGAACAGTTCTCAGGCTATTACCCGCGTCCACGCCCCATTGCCGAAACGATGGCGCTCGCCGGCGTAAGCGATCTCGCAAAGCGCCGCTATGACGCGCTTTCTGGCGGGCAGCAGCGACGCGTGCAGTTTGCGTTGGCGATCTGCGGCAATCCTGCACTGCTGTTTATCGATGAACCAACCACCGGCCTCGATGTCGAGGCGCGGCGCGGGCTCTGGAAGGTAATCGCCGCGATGCGTGACGCCGGTACCAGCGTCGTGCTCACCACGCACTACATCGAAGAGGCCGATGCGCTGGCTGACCGCATCGTGTTGATCGCCAAGGGTCGCATGCTGGCCGAAGACACGCCCGCCGGCATCAAGTCGCGCGCATCCGGAAAGCGCGTCCGCTGTCGGACATCGCTGCACGCCGACGAGGTCGCCAAGTGGCCTGATGTCACCTCAAGCACGCGCGAAAGCGACGTACTGGAAATTCGCACGCCGTGCGCGGAACCCCTGCTGCGCCGCCTGCTAGTCACCGACCAACACCTCACTGATCTGGAAGTTCTTCCGCTCAGCCTTGAGGAAGCGTTTGTCACCCTAACTGCCGCGCCTGACCACCTGGAGAAAGCCGCATGAGCCTGTCTACATCCGCTCTCCCGCACGCCGCCGCGCCCCGCCCAATGCAAGCGCGTCTAATGCAAACCCGCATCTATCTGCGTGAGGCGAAGTTTGAGTTTCTGCGCCAGCTGCGGATGCCGGCATTTGCCATACCCACGTTGACTTTTCCGCTGGTGTTTTACGTGATGTTCGCGATAGTCCTGCCTGGGCAGTGGTCGAGCTTTGACAAGTCGGCCTACATGCTGGCGACCTACGGCGTGTTTGGCGTGATGGGGCCAGCACTTTTCGGCTTCGGCGTAGGCCTTGCGATCGAGCGACAGAACGGCTGGCTAGCGCTAAAGCGCGTCTCACCCATGCCTATCGGCGCATATTTTTTCGGCAAGATCGCGATGAGCTTGTGCTTTGGTTTTGCTGTCGTACTGCTGCTGACGCTCGCTGCTGTGGGATTTGGAAATGTGCAGATCAGCTTTGCGCGCTGGCTGCTGCTGGTCGCCGTGCTGCTGTTGGGCACGCTGCCGTTTTGCGCCATCGGCCTATGGATTGGCAGCCTGGTTAAAGGCGAAGCGGCGGTGGCCATCGTCAATCTTGTATATCTGCCAATGGCGGTGCTGTCTGGGCTGTGGATGCCGCTGTTCGCGTTCCCCATGCTGCTGCAAAAAACCGCCGTCATTTGGCCATCGTGGCACCTCGCCCAGCTTGCGCTTGGCGTCATCGGACAAGTGGAAAATGTTCGCTACTCGCTGCATGTCGCGGTGCTGTTGATCACCACCGCTCTGTTCCTCAGCCTCGCCGCGCTGCGGCTGCGGAGGGGCTGAGTCATGCGAGCACTGCATTGGCTCATCGCCAGCTGCGCCATTGCGCTAGGTCTACTGCTATGGCTGACGCCCGCACCGACACCCGGCGGCAAGCAGCCTGCCAAGCCAGCGGCGGCTAGCGAGTTCGCCATCACCGACGTTCGGCTATTCGATGGCAATAAACTTTGGCCAGACGCCGACGTCATCGTGCGCGACGGTCTGATTGCTGAAGTCGGTACGTCGCTCGATGTTCCTGCATCGCTCACCGTCATTGAAGGGCGTGGCAAAACCCTGCTGCCGGGCTTGATTGATTCGCACGTCCACACCTGGGGCGAGGCGCGTCGGCAAATGCTGCGCTTCGGGGTGACCACGGCGCTCGACATGTTTACTGACCCCACGCTGCTGCCGGGCTTCACGTCGGACCGCGAGTCGCTGATCGCTAGCGATCAAGCGGACATCTGGTCGGCCGGCGCCTTAGTCACCGCTAAAGGCGGGCACGGTACGCAGTTCGGCATGGCTATCGACACCTATGACGACGTTGCACAAGCCGCGGCCATCGTGAAGTCGCGCGTCGAACAGGGTTCGGACTTCATCAAACTGGTGGTCGATGATGGCCACGCCTATGGCGACACGATTGATTTGCCAACGCTAGATATGCAGCGCGCTCGGGCCGTCATCGCCGCCGCACATACTGCGCAGCGCATGGCCATCGTGCATGTAGCACAGGTCGATGACGGGCTGGCGGTGATCGAAGCCGATGCCGATGGCCTCGTGCACGTGTTCAGTGACCGCGTGGCGACTGCTGATGAAATCCGTCAGATCGCGACGCGCGATGCGCTGGTCATTCCGACGCTGAGCGTGGTTGGCGGACTCTCAGGAACGCCCTCGGGCCGCGCGCTAGTGGCCGACAGCTCGCTGCTGCCTTGGCTGGAGACCGCGCAACGCGACAGTCTGCAGGCCCAGTTTCCACCGCAGTATCAGCGCGCATCGCACTTCGCCAACGGCTTGGCCAACGTCGCCGCGCTGCATCGCGCCGGCGTCGCGATCCTCGCCGGCACAGATGCAGGAAACCCGGGCACCGCGCATGGCGCAAGCATGCATGGCGAACTAGCGCTCTTGGTGCAGGCGGGCCTTACCCCAGCCGAAGCGCTGCACGCAGCAACGGCGCTGCCCGCCACTCGGTTTGGTCTAAAGGATCGGGGCCAGATTTCGCCGGGGCTGCGCGCAGACATGCTGCTGGTCGAAGGCGACCCGACCCGTGACATCACCGCCACTCGTAACATCGTCACGATCTGGAAAAACGGTGCTGCGGTTGATCGCTCGCCAGCGCCCGCTAACCCGACGGGAGCGACCCTCGCGCCTAAGTTACCGCCGCTGACCAGTCGTTTCGAAGACGGCCTTACCGCTTCAAATGATCAAGTCTGGATGATCAGCACCGACAGTTTTATGGGCGGCACCTCGACTGCTTCGCTGGCCGCAGCAGAGGCCGAGGGTGCATTCATGCAGGTCAGTGGCGTACTCGCGAGAGGCGCTGCGTATCCCTGGGCCGGCGCGATGCTCGCGCTCGACGAGACGCCAATGTCCGCCGTCGATGCCAGCGCGCTGACAACGCTGAGCTTTCGCCTAAAGGGCGATGGCCGCACGCTGGCGGTCATGCTGCTCTCCGGTGAGCAGGGCGGCACGCCAAACATGTTGCAGATTCAAAGCACAACGAATTGGCAAGATTACCGCTTTGCGCTCTCCGACTTTGCCGGCGCTGACATCGCCCGCTTGCGTGCCGTGGTCATCGCTGCCAGCCTGCCGGTTGGCGAGTTCGCCTTTGCGCTCGACGACTTCGAAATTCACTGATGACGACCAATTTTTTTGCAACAAAAGCGTCATCTATCGACAATTCGATGATATCGAGTTCGCCGACATCGGCACCGACGACGTCCGTTCGCGGCGACGTCATGAACAACCCGTTTATTACGCTCATCTATTTGGTGTTCGTGTTCCTACCGCTGATGTTTATGCCAGCCGTATCTGCGCTGGCGTGGCTGGCGAGCATCGCTGCAGTGCTGATATTTGTGCCTATTCACTTCAGCGCGTGGCGCAACGGGCAGCAGTATCCAGCGCTGCATATCGCCGCACCCGCCGCGATTGGACTTGCGCTGATTCCGCTGAACCTCGGCGGCAACACCTTCATCATTTACAGCTTGGCGATGGCCGGTGCGCTGCTGCCGAGCCGCAGGGCAATTCTGGCCGGTGCAAGTGCGTGGGTGTTGATGACCATCGAAGTGCTGCTGCTCGGGCATACGCTACCCACCGCCTTAGCCTACTGCGGCATCGTGCTGCTGATTGGCGGAATGGCGCTGACAGGTGCGGTGTTTGGTCAAATACAGAAGCGCCAGCACGCCGAACTAAAGCTGTCGCACGATGAGATTAAGCGCTTGGCGGCCGTGGCCGAACGCGAGCGCATTGCGCGCGACCTGCACGACCTGCTTGGACATACGCTGTCCGTTGTCGTGCTGAAAAGTGAGCTAGCCGGCAAGCTGCTTGATCGCGATATAAACGCAGCGCGCGTGCAGATTCACGAAGTTGAGCAAGTTGCGCGGCAGGCGCTGAGCGAAGTTCGTCAGGCTGTCAGCGGCATTCGCCAAAGCGGCGTGCTGGCCGAACTGGCCGCGTGCCGTCTTGCGTTACTCAGTGCCGACATCACGCTGCTGCAAACAATTAACCCGCTCGACGATATTGCTAGCGAGGTAGAAACCGCACTCGCGCTAAGCCTGCGCGAAGCAAGCACCAACGTGCTTCGCCATGCAGAAGCGCAGCGCGTGGAGGTGGAGCTGCGCGAGGAAGACACCGATCTTCTGCTGCAAATTCGCGACGACGGCCGCGGCGGCGCGGCGCTATTCGGCAATGGCCTGCAGGGCATGCGTGAGCGCGTGCGGGCGCTACACGGGCAGTTTGACATTGACAGCCCGCCCGGCGGAGGCACCTGCATTCGAATCCGCATTCCAGCGCCTTGGCGCGTCGAGCCCGGCGCTCGGAGCTCGTCATCATGATTCGGATCATGCTCGCCGAAGATCAAGCCATGGTGCGCGGCGCGCTGGCCGCCTTGCTCAATCTTGAATCGGATATCGAGGTGATAGGCGAAGCCGGCGATGGCGAGGCCGCATGGGCACTCGTGCAGGCCAATCCGCCCGACGTGTTGGTGACGGATATCGAAATGCCGCTATGCAGTGGGCTCGAGCTCGCCGCTCGGGTTTCGCAGGCCGAGCTGAGCACGCGGGTGGTGATTCTGACCACGTTCGGACGCGCTGGATTTTTGCGTCGTGCGCTTGACGCTGGCGTGCGTGGGTACCTGCTGAAAGATGCACCGTCGGAACAGCTGGCAGACGCGCTTCGTCAAGTGCATCGAGGGGGACGCGCTATCGATCCAGCGCTAGCTGTTGCCGCTTGGTCTGAGCAAGATCCGCTCAGCGAGCGAGAGCGACAGGTACTGCGGCTCGCGGGCGAGGGGATGAGCAGCGCAGACATCGGCAGCCAGCTGCATCTGTCGCAGGGCACGGTTCGCGACTACCTCTCGGAAGCCATCAGCAAACTCGGCACCAGCAATCGCATAGAAGCGTATCGGATGGCGCGCCAGAACGGCTGGCTGTAAGCGGCGTGGAAGGGTAAGAACAAATGCGTTCAACGCAAGGACGCAAAGGACGTGAAGTAAGAGCAGAAGACTCAGAAGCGGTCAGTGCGGTCTTGCCATATCTGAAGTTTCGTTCGAAAAGCCCTCTATAAAAGCTCGTTAGCTTTTCTTTTCGCCCTTTGCATCATTGCGTTAGGAAAAAACGCTTTCCGCCGCACCGCATTCCGGATGCCGCCACACGGCATCCGGATACGTGGGACTAACCTACGCTGCTGCGCAGCGCCGCAATGCGCTCTGCCAGCGGCGGATGGGTCATAAACAAGCGCTTGAATCCGCTGCCGATCCCGCCAGAGATACCAAACGCCGCGACTGCTTTAGGCAGCGTGTTCTCGCCGTGGTTCTGCGCCAGACGCTCGAGCGCGGAGATCATCTTCTGTCGACCAGCCAGCTGCGCACCGCCGGCATCGGCGCGGAATTCGCGCCAGCGGCTGAACCACATCTGGATCATCGAGGCGAAGATGCCGAACACCACCTGCAGCACCATCACTACGACGAAGTAGCCGATACCACCGCCGCCTTCGCTACGGCCACCGCGCAGCCACGAATCAACGATTGAACCCACCACGCGTGCCAGCACGATAACGAAGGTATTCAGCACGCCTTGGATCAACGCCATCGTCACCATGTCGCCATTGGCCACGTGGCTGACTTCGTGCGCTAAGACCGCCTCAGCTTCGTCGCGCTGCATCGCATGCAGCAGGCCGGTCGAAACAGCGACCAAAGAGCTATTGCGCGTCATACCCGTCGCGAATGCGTTGATCTCAGGCGCATCGTAAATAGCCACTTCCGGCATTTTGATGCCTGCTGCGTCAGCCTGCCGGCGCACCGTGTTGACCAGCCAGCTCTCGAGCTCGTTGCGCGGCGTCTCGATGACCTGCGCGCCGGTCGCGCGCTTGGCCATCCACTTTGACATCGCCAAGGATATGAAGCTGCCGCCGAAGCCGAACACCGCCGCCATTACCAGCAGGCCTAGCCCGCCCTGCAGGCGCACGCCAAAGACGTTTTCCAACACAAACATCACGATGCCTAAGAGCACCAGCACCGCGAGGTTGGTGGCTAAAAAAAGTACGATCCGCATCATGATGTCACTCTCCAGAGGGCAATCCGCGCCGTCACTTTTTTGGCGCACCAGCGATCATGATGGGGCATCCCGCCATTGATTCAAGCATCAGCATCAAGGTGATTCACGTTTATGTCAGCTGTAACCGCCTCATCGAACCCACTGCTTAGCGGCCCCTCCTACCTGCTCGAAGGGTTTCGTCGCCTGCGCCTGCCGGGCCTGCGGCGCTACGTATTCATGCCAGCGCTAGGCAACCTGCTGATTTTTCTGCTGGCCGGCGTCGCCTTGTTTTATGGGCTTGATGCACTGCTCGACCGCTGGCTGCCGCAGAATTTCGACTGGGTTCGCTACCTCGTTTTTCCGCTGGTTGCCGCCGCCATGCTGGTCATAGGCATGCTCGGGTTCACCCTACTGGCGGCGCTGCTGCTGTCGCCGTTCCTAGGCCGGCTGGCGGCGGAAGTTGAACAGCTCGATGGGGTAGCGCCGCCTGATGTTCCGCCCGCTGGCTGGTGGGCAGGCTTCCGTGCTGATATGGCGCTGGAGCTGCGTCGGTTTGGCTACATTGGCCTCTGTTTGATGGGGGTTCTTTTGCTAGGACTGATACCGCTTATCAACCTGCTGGCCGCCCCGCTTGGCGTGGTCGTCAGCAGCTGGCTGCTGGCCGTCGAGTACGCCGGCAACCCGCTCGGCAATCACCGACAAACCCTGCGCCAGCAGCTTCTGCTGTTGCGCGGCGCGCGCTGGAAAGTAGTGGGCTTCGGGCTTGCCTCGTTCGGATGCTCACTGATTCCGATCGTTAACTTTGTGGTCGTGCCCGCGTCGGTCATTGGCATGACCTTACTTTGCCGCGATCTGCGCGCGCGCGCCGCTGCGTGAGCGGCAACGCCACCTATCGAGGTCGCTTCGCGCCATCGCCGACCGGCCCACTGCATTTTGGTTCGCTGGTCGCTGCGCTTGCCAGCTGGCTGGACGCGCGCCATCACGACGGCGCTTGGCTAGTCCGCATTGAGGACATCGATCCGCCTCGCGAGCGCTCAGGCGCGGCGATGATGCAGCTGCGCACACTTGCTGCGTTCGGGATGCAGGCTGACGAACCCGTGATGTGGCAAAGCACGCGTCACTCAGCCTATGACGCCGCATTGGCCACCCTGCGGGATGCCGATCTCCTGTTCGAGTGCCGATGTAGCCGCAGCGACCTCGCCACTAGCAACGGCGTGCACCTCACCTGTGTGGACCACCCGAGTGGCCAGCACCCTGCCCTGCGCCTGCGTGCGCTTGACGAAGTCGTCTGTTTTGCAGATCGATCGCGCGGGCCGCAGCGCCAGCGCATGGGTGATGAGGTCGGCGACGTGGTGTTGCGTCGCGCCGATGGACTCTATGCGTATCAATTGGCCGTCGTGGTTGACGATGCAGAGCAGGGCGTAACGGACGTCGTACGTGGCGCTGATTTACTCGCTTCCACTGGTCGGCAGATTGCCCTGCAGCGCACCTTGGGGTTGCCGACACCGCGCTACTTGCACATTCCGCTAGCGCTAGATGCAAACGGCGAGAAGCTCAGCAAGTCGCAGGCTTCGCTGCCGCTTGTTGATAGCGATCCAATGCCCGCGCTGAACGCGGCTTGGCGCTTTTTGCAGCCAGCGCATGCATCGCCTGACTCAGCGCAACTCAACGCATGGCTGCAGCAGGCCACTGCGCGCTATCTACCCAGCGCCATTCGTCTAGAGAGTGCTGCTGCCGCACCGCGTTGAGGCCAGACACCCGCCGATGAGCGCTGGAAAAACTGCCTGTGTAGAATCGAAAAAGGTGCCCCACTCAAGAGGGCACCCTACTAGGGAGGGAGTTCCATATGACCACTGCACGCACCGTGCTGGTGACAGGCGGTACTGGCGGCATCGGTACCGCGATCTGCAAGCGCTTGGCAACGCTGGGCCACCGCGTTGCCACCAACTACCGCAACGAAGCCAAAGCTCGCGAATGGCAGGCCGAACTGAAGTCGCAAGGTTTCGACATCGCCTTGGCAAAGGGCGATGTCGGCAGCGCGGACGAGGCGGCGTCAATGATCGCCGACGTGGTTGCCCAGCTGGGGCCAGTTGAGGTTCTGATCAACAACGCCGGCATAACCCGCGACGGCACGTTCCACAGAATGAAGGCGGACCAGTGGGGCGACGTGATCAACACCAATCTCAACTCTTGCTTTAACGTGACCCGGCCGGTGATCGACGGCATGCGTGATCGCAAGTGGGGTCGGATCATCCAGATCAGCTCGATCAACGGACTCAAAGGCCAGTACGGGCAGGCCAATTACGCCGCCGCCAAGGCCGGCATGCATGGCTTCACGATCTCGCTTGCGCGCGAAAACGCGAAGCTCGGCGTTACCGTCAATACCGTGTCGCCTGGCTATGTCGCCACCGATATGGTGATGGCCGTGCCTGAGGAAGTCCGCGCCAAAATCGTCGCCGAAATCCCAACGGGTCGCCTGGGCACGCCCGACGAAATCGCGCACGCTGTGGCGTTTCTTGTGTCGGAGGACTCTGGCTGGATCACCGGGTCAAATCTCGACATCAACGGTGGTCAGCATATGGGCTGGTAGGCAGCACGCTGCTGCCAAGCTCGATAAACGACCAGGAGGTATCCCGGCGCGCGCCGGGATACTCGAAGCGCGTGAAGCGACACCGGTGGCCAACCACCGCACAACAAATGCTGCGCAGCAATCAGGTTGCGCACCACACCGTGCTGCGCCATGCTGCGCTGCACGATCTGGGAGGATCATCTACGCATGGCCGTTAGTCGCATCATCAAAAAATATCCCAATCGGCGTCTCTACGACACCGAAATTTCCAGCTATATAACGCTGGAAGATGTCCGCCAGCTGATCGTCGACAACGAGGTGTTTGAAGTCGTTGACGCGAAGTCGGGCGAGGACCTCACGCGACAGGTGCTGCTGCAGATT
>JBBSIY010000075.1:0-11448 GCA_038257785.1 Lysobacterales bacterium | reverse complement strand
TGTGGCGGCAGCGGTTGGGAGACCAGGCCCGCAGGGGTGCGCGCATGGATGCGCGTGCGTTTTCGTCAGCACACGGACGTGCTGTCGAAAACCCCTCCCGACCGCGGCGAACTCGCGGCTTCATCGCGAGCGGCACGTCGGGGTCGCCTTTCTCTTGCCTACTTCTCTTTGGCGAAGCAAAGAGAAGTAGGTCGAGCCCCGCTGAGGGGATCGAAACCTCTCGAAACACAATCTACAAAGCGTCAAAGCAGCAAAGCGTCGCACCAAGGCTGGATTGCCACAGCGCCTACAGCGCTTCGCAATGACGGTGTCGTAAAATGCGCACTAAAGGCACAGCCTCCCGCTTTTACTTAAACAGCTAGCGCGCACTGATGACCTTGTCGCAACGGTCGCGCATGTTGGGGCCGCGACGCCCAGAGCGTGTTCCCGCCGCTGCGGCGTGATTCATCGTCAGCGCCGTTTGCTGCGAGCGCGTGTTCCGCCGCTTATCCTGACGCCATGCAACCGCTGAAGTACCTCGTCGGCTATCCCGAACACGTGCAGATCCGCGTGCGCGAACTTATCGCGCTTGAGCGCATCGGTCCCATGCTGCGCGATAAATACGGCGAGTCGCATTTAGTGCGTAACGACCGCCAGCTATACGCGTACACCGTGGCGATGAAGGAGCGCTTCCTGCGCACCGCCGCGCCGCTCAACAAAGTGGTCTACGACAATCGGCTGCAGGTAATGAAGCACGCCTTGGGCACGCACACCAGCGTGTCGCGCGTGCAGGGTCAGAGGCTCAAAGCCAGCCGCGAAATCCGTATCGCCAGCGTCTTCCTCGACGCTCCAGCGGAGTTCCTGAAAATGATCGTCGTGCACGAGCTTGCGCACCTGAAAGAAGGCGACCACAACAAGGCGTTCTATCAGCTCTGCACGCACATGGCGCCCGATTACCATCAGCTCGAGTTTGATTTGCGCCTCTATTTGACGCACCTCGAATGCCGCACGTCGGGTGGTGATGGCGCTGCAGGGTGACGACTAATATCGCAGGCGTGTGCTCTGTGATCCAGTAAGGCGCGGGTGGAGCAGTGTTGCGGTTGCTGTGAGCGTGTGCGGAGTTCCTTCGCAGGATGAGGAGCTTCAATTCGCTGCTACTGGTTGCCGCGCAGTCGAACGTGTTGAGCGCGGAGCAACCCGCAGTGGCCGCACGTGGCCAGATCAGTCAATTAGCGAAACGCGCGCTGCTGCAATCGAATGCTCGAATCGCTCGCCCGACGTTGCGGTATCTAGACCGATCACCTCGGGTCATCGCACTCGGTCATCGGTTGTCTAGGCACCCATGAGACGACAACCAAGAGTCAGGGGCGAGCCTGACGGTTCAATGCAAACGTGATCCTAAAGTTCCTTGAAGTCCCGATGGCGGGCTACCATCGCAGTTGATGACTGACCTTACCAAGATGCTTCGAGAGCGCTTAGGGCTGGCGGAGCCTGCTCCGGTGGCGTTTCAACGTGGCGGCGTCGAAGAGGCCGATGGATTCGGCCGGCAAAGGCTCGAGTACCTCGGACTCGAAGGTGACCTCATCCCGGCTTTCCTCTTCACTCCGCGGGGGCGCGACACGCTCGGCGGAGTCGCTGTGTTTCACCAGCACAATGGGGAGTTCCACTTCGGCAAGAGCGAAGTGGCGGGCGATGTGGGCGACGCGTTTCAAGCCTTCGGGCCGGCGCTTGCTCGGAGAGGCCTAGTCGTCTTAGCGCCGGACTCGATCACGTTCGAAGATCGACGCGGAGCAGTTCGCGGCGTAGAGCCTGATGATTACGACTGGCTGCAGCACTACAGCGCCATGAGCTACCGATTGCTCGATGGTGACTTGCTGATGCGGAAGTGCCTAGATGACGCCCAGCGCGCCCTGAGCGTTCTGCTAGAAGCCGCTGCGTTAGATCCGCGGCGCGTGGGCGTGGCAGGACACTCGTACGGTGGTTACACGGCGCTTTATCACGCGGCTGTCGATGCGCGATGCAGATTCGCCTGCGTCAGCGGTGCCGTGTGTAGCTTCGAGACGCGCCGCCGCGAGAACACCGGAATTACGCTCTTCGAGGCCGTGCCCGGGCTCGCTCGCCAGATCGACACCCACGATCTTCTCTCAGCGATCGGACCTCGGCCGACGATGGTTGTGTCGGGTACCGAGGACAAGTACTCACGGGATGCTGACCAGGTTGTAGCCAAGGTCGCCGGCGATTTCATCACCGAGCTCCGCGTCGACCGCGGACACGCGCTTGATCACCATAGATTCGAGGCAATCGTCGAGTGGATCGTCAGCTGCGTATCCGACGGGTGAGAAGGCACGGCTAAGACCTAGCCTGACCCGGCTCGCCTCGAGCAAGTCGATCTGCGGCAACCGCACATGGCCGTCTAACCACTTGGCTCTCAAGATATCTGTAAGCACTCAATCTCAATCACCGAGCCATGGGTTTCTTGAGTTCGAACACACTCGCGCGTCTCGCGGGGCAGCCAATTGGACGGCAACAACAGCGCAACTGCCTATCCAATCCGCAGATCAATCAGCGGTCTTGCTGCCGTTTTTCTGTGCGTTTTTCTTTCTTCGGGTCGAGGCCACTCTAGGACATCCGGTGGCAGGTGCCGGCCTTTCCAATGGGCATCAAGGCGCTTTGCCAAAGTGGGCAGATGGCAGGTGGGTACGGCCGGATAGAGATGGTGCTCAAGATGGTTGAACATGTTGACGGTCAGCGCGTTGAGCAGGGGCGAGCGGCTGGTGCGCGCACCGAATAGCCCCTTCTCACAACTGCGGTGCACCGCCCAGATACCGATGATCGGCGCGCTCGCGTTGGCGAAGTACAGGCTCAGCGCCATCAGCTTTAAGATACTGCTGTCGCCAAGCCAGATCGCGGTATGCAATACGGCTACGGCGGCGAGCTCGATGGATATCCAGCGCTTCTCGCGCAGGGACCCGTCGCGCAGTGCGACCCAGTGAATCTGCAGCGGATAGAGGGGGCTGCGCACTAGGGCGCTGAAGAAGCGGAGATGGGCGATATGGCCCTCGACATCCTCCTTGCCCAAGCAATCGTGATGATGGCGAAGATGCGTGTATCGGATGGCGTGCATCGAACCGCCCAGCAGCACGCTCAGGCCAAACATGACCAGATCACCGGCGCGGCGCGAAATGCCCAAGTTGCGATGAAATGCGTTGTGGGTAATCCGCAGGCCCATCATGAACATCACCAGAGTAGCCACGACAATCAGGCCGCGCTGACCTGCGTGTCCGGCCGCAATCGCGATGAGTAGCCATGGCAGTGGCAAGGTCAGTTCCACCCACACCTCTCGCCGCGTCAGCGCCACCAGATCGCGCCATTCGACTGCTGACTCACGCATCTGCGTCACCCGCTGCGCGCTGACGACGTATCAGGCCCGGACGCCGTGCGGTCAACCATAGGTAGATGCGTTCAGCGATGTACGCGCTTGGGCGGCATCGACCCAAGGTCCACGCCAGGAGACGAAAACCGGGCAGGTGTTGCCACATCAGAAGGTGTGCAGCGAAACCCACCTGCAGGACACCGTTAGCGTCGCGCGCATGCAGCAATCCATAGGCGGCATCGAGATCGGGCAAATCCCCCGCGTGCTGGGTCAGATCATGCCAACGGATAAGGCCGGGTCGATCCAGCTTTCGATACACGGCAACCTCGCGACTGCAGACCGGGCACTGCTCGTCGTAATAGACAGTGATGGACTCATCAGTGCGCATCCGGATCGCCTCTTTGCGGGAAAGTGGAGGCACTTTGAAGCCTCACCCGATTGGCGACCTCCGGAATGGCCGTTTAGGAACATCTATTTTTGGGGCTGAGCTCAGCCCTTTCAGATCAGCAACTTGCGAACTTCCAGGATGATCATTCGGCAGTCGGAACGCCCTCTAAGCGACGATTTCTTCCCGGCGAAGAGGTATCCGCAGCACTGGCCGGTGATTTTTAATGATTAACCGGCGACCAGCCACTCAGGGCATGGACGCTTGTTTGCTCCGGAAGCGCCCCGGCACGTCACCAGTGATTTCGCGGAAGGCGGTGTAAAAGTTGGACTGCGAAGTGAAGCCCACCGAGAGGCCTACCGACAGCACCGAGGCCTCTGGCTCGGCGATCAGCATGCGCTTCGCCGCCTCTATCCGGTGCTCGCGGATGTAGCGAGAATAGCCGACGCCAAAGTGCGTGTTGATTAGCTCGGACAGCTGGTGTGGGCTGAGGTTGAGCATTTCCGCGAGGCTGGACAGATTGAGCGTTTCGTCCGCAAACACCTGCTCGCCCATCAGCGTCTGCAGGCGGGCCACAGTCTGCCCGCGATCAACGCGATCAAGCGTCGACACGGCATAGGCGGTCGCCACCGCCTCGACTGTCTTGGTGGCGATGTCAGGAAAGTGCAGAAGTATGTAGATGGCCAGCATCATGCTCAGCCCGATCAGGCTCGCGTAGCCAATCATGAAAGCGCGTGGCCCCACCATCGGCGATGCAAGCCCCAGCAGGAGAATGGCCAGCGCAGTCAGGGCAAACACGCCGAGTGCAATGATCTCGACGCGAAAACGCTGGCGCTGCGGGCGCAGGCGCACCACCAGCACGGCGAGATGCACAGCGAAGACGGTGCCCATCAGGAACGAGATAGGAATGGCGATCGCCGGGGCCACCCATACCGCCACCAGGGCCGGCGCATAGAAAGCCAGATGCCAGGCACGTTGCGCGGCCTGCACCTGCAGGGCGCCGCGGAAAAACAGGTAGAACGCTGGGGCCACGATGTAGAGCAGGGCGACATAGCCAGGCGATCCGACAAACTCGATCGAGCAGGCCAATCCCAGCCAGTGGGACACCTGGAGCAGCGCCAGCCCGCCGACCAAGACCCGGCCGGAAACGCGCCCGAGCCTACTCTCTCCAATATTCGCGTAGATCGTAAAACTGGCGAGCAGCAGCAGAAGCGCCGCGCAGATAGAGAAGCCGATCAACCACAGTGTCAGCTGCTCGAGGCTCGTCGTCAGGAAGTCGGAAGGGGTCATCGTTACTAAACCTGGGTGCCTCATGGATAGCTGGAGTTTTAATGAGCGGTGATCAGCTCCGCATGTGCATTTTTGAGAACAGAGATACCAGTGATTAGCGCCAGACGCACGCTTGACTTGCCGGAGACAACTTAGAGAGATGGCAACTCAGGCTTCGCATTCCCCACAAATTTGCCTTTTCAGACAGGTTCTTGCGGCGGAGATAGTTCTGAGGTTTGCGCGCCATCCGCGCTGTGTCGCGGCCAGACCCGCACATGAACCGACCTCCTTCTTGGGGCCTCCTTCGTGTAATTGGCCCCCGTGAAACGGTCTTGTCGTTACAGCACTCGAATCCATCCATTCGAGGTGTGTGATGAAAAGCTGCTTGTACTTCCTGCCGGTGTCCGCCCTATGTTTGTGGATGGCCAGCGCCGCGCCGGCACATGGCGCCACTTACTGCGTCGACACCAATCTGAATCTGGCCACTTCGCTGGCTGCATCGGCTGCTTCCAGCGAGGACGACACCATCCGCATCCGCACCGGCAGCTATAGCGGTCTGGGCGCCATCGATCTCGAGGTACGCGGCGCGCTGTCGATCTCCGGCGGCTGGGGTGTGAACTGTCTGCTGCGTAGCGATGCGGCCACTTCCACCATTACCGGCACCAGCGTGCAGAACTTCATGCTGACCCAGGACAACAATGATCTGAGTCTGTCCGGTCTAACCTTCAATGGCTGGAGCCAAGTGATCCTGAGGGATGTGCAACAAACCTTCGGTCCACCCAATGACGAGATCCGCGTCAATCGTAGCCGCTTCACCAACTCATTAATCGGGCTGTTCATCAACGCCGGCTCACACAACATCGTGGTCGAGAACAGCCGTTTCGATGGACACTCCAACTCTGGCCTCAACATTTTTCGCGGCACCGGTAGCTTTGCTTCGGCCGACATCCTGTTGCAGCACAACACGCTGAGCATGCCATCGGTAGCGACCGCCAGAGGCGTGAGTGTGTCGGCGGCAGCGGGCGTGCAGGCCGCCAATATCCGCATCTTTAACACCGTGATGGACGGCCACCAGTTCGACTTGCGCATCTCCGACCAAACGGTGGTGGTGCGCAACTCGTTCTGGACTACCCAGCTGTTCAACGCAACGGGTGGATTGGCCGCGGGATCTTTCGCCAACCAAAGTGGCAATCCGCAGCTGGACGCTACGTTTCGCCCGATTGAGCCCGGCTCGCCGCTGATCAACACAGGCACCGTGCTGGCCGGTGAGACGCCAAGTACGGACTTCGACGGCGGTCCGCGTGTGTTCGGGATCCGCCCGGACATCGGCGCCTATGAAAGCAATGTTGCGGGCGTCGTCACCCTCACGGTCACCAGCGCGGCCGACAGCGGCCCCGGTTCTTTGCGTTCGGCCGTTGAGGCAGCCAACAACAGCGGCGGCGACGCCCTGATCCAATTCAACATCCCCGGGGGTTGTCCAAAGCAAATCAACCTAGACACCCAGCTGCCGACCATCGCCAAATCGGTACGTATTGAGGGCTACACCCAGCCGGACAGCGAGGAAAACTCTGATATCAGCGCGTTCAATGGCAGCGTGTGCGTGTTCCTGTCCGGCGGCAACAGCGTGGTGGGCGGCCTGAATCTGGTCACTGATGCAGTCAGCGACGAGTTGTACATATCCGGCCTGGGTTTCTACGGCTTCACCGCCCACGCCATTCTCATCGCCGGCCCTGGCAAAGCGCAGGTACGCGGCAGCCTGTTCGGCACCGGCTTGCCGCTTACCGGTGGCGGTTTCGACGACACCGCCATCCGCATTATTGGGGCGCCCGGCAGCGTGATAGGCGGCGTTTCAGTGGCTGATCGCAATGTCATTGGCAAGACCGAGCAGGTCGGCGTCCGTATCTCGGGTGCCGGTCCACGCACCGTGCGCAACAATCTGATTGGCAGCAATCGCACCGGCGGGCCCTTGCCCAATGGCATCGGCATTCTCGTGGAGGACGGCGATGGCGACATCATCCGCAACAACACCATCGTCTACAACGATGCGCAGGGCATCCTGTTGGCGGCCGACGCCGACGCACCCCAGAACACGCAGATCCTGAGCAATCGCATTGGTGCCGGCACCGTCGATGCCGGGCTCGGAGGCAATGGTGGCAACGCGGTCCGCGTGACCGGCGGCAATGGTCATGAAATTCGCGACAACCTGATCTACAACAATATGACCGATGGCATCGCCGTGCTGGAGAACTCGCGTCGCGTTTGGATCAGCGGCAACCAATTCATCGGCAATATGCGGCTGCCGGTGGACTTGTCGCCGGATGGGCGCAATTTCAATGATCTGGACATCGGCCAGACCGGCGCCAACGACCGGCAGAACTTCCCAGCACTGTTCACGAGCCGCGGTGATGCCCTGAGCGGGACCACCAACGTGCAGCTGTCTAGCGCAGCTGGTACCTATGTTGCACAGATCTATGCAAGTGAGCGCTGCACCCCAGGGGGCACCTCCGGCTTTGATGATGCCGCCCGCATCGTCGGCACATCGCCGGAGTTCACCACTACGTGCACCATACCTACTACCAACTGCAGCGCATCGATCTTCGTGCCGATCAGCGCCAGTCCGGACGATCCACTGACCGGAAAATTCCTCAGTGCGGTCGTCTGGGACGAGGAGAAAAATACCAGTGAGTTCTCCCTCTGCTATGCCTACATGCGGCTCACCGACGTGTTCAAGGACGGCTTCGAGTAGCGCCTCCAAGCGGGTGAGTACCCGAGCGGCAGCAGCGCACAGTGCGCGTTGCTGAAATCAACCAGGGCCGCCGTGCTGGGGCCCTTTATTTTTGTATTGAAGGGCGCGCGTTCAGTCCTCGCTGACCGCCCGCTCCGCCTCGATAAGAGCCGGAGGCGTGTTCCCGCTACTGAGCAAGTGCCCAAACGATGCCCAACCCGTCTTGAGCATTCTGCAAGAAGTCAAAAGCCACTGCCGTAACGAGCAGAACCCCTGTAAACCCACTAACGTGAGCTCGGTTCCGGCACGTCGTCAGCACTGACGTGTTGTTGTGCCTCCTTTGCGCGGGCGCGTGCTTCATCGTCAGAATCCGCCTGCAGCCCACGTTGCGGCTGTCCCGAGCCCGGGCTGTATTGCAGATCAGTCAACAGCGGAAAATGATCTGAGCCGATCGACGGTAGGCGGCGTAATTCCTTCAAGGTGAAATGGCTGCTGTGAAACAGATGATCTAGCGGCCAACGCATGAACCACCAGTCAGCGTGGAATGTATTGAACATGCCGCGACCAACGCGTGGATCAAGTAAGCCACTTAGCTTTCTAAACAGCCGCGTTGTCGATGACCACGCCACATCATTGAGATCGCCGCATACGATAGTGGGCTCATCGCGCTCGGCGACATGCTTCGCCACCATGACTAGCTCAGCGTCGCGTTCTGACGATTGGTCATTAAATTGTGGATTGGGGGGAGAAGGGTGCAAGAAGTGCGCGCTCACCTGACGGCCGGACGGCAGGGTCACCTGGGTGTGGATCGACGGCACCCATTCTTCAACCAAATACTTGATCCGACTATTGCTGAGCGGCAGTCGCGAATAGACGTGCATCCCGTACAAATTATCTAGCGGACACTTGATGGCGTAAGGGTATTCGGATTCGAGCTGATCAAGCTGGCCCTGCCACCACGCGTTGGACTCCAGCGTCACCAGAACGTCAGGGGTATGCGTGCGCACCAGCTCAATGAGTTTTTCCGCGCCACGGTTGGGGCCGAGCACGTTGGAAGTAAGCACGCGCAACGAATTGTCCCGGTTACCCTCGTCTGCCGCGTCTATCACTTCAACCGACACCAACGGCGTAAACGGGACGATCCACCAGCATTGCCAAGCCAAACAAGCGCCGCCGCTCGCAATTAAGACCCAGGCAGCTACGGAGCTGAGGTCGAGCAGAAAGAGCTCGGCCAGAACTAGGGCGAGGGCTAGCGCAGCCACCTGCAAGCGCGGAAAGTCCAGCGCGCGAACCCACCAGACCTCAAAGCGGAATATTGGCAATGCAGTGAACACTGCGATGAGCAGCGTTCCCAATAGACACGTGAGAAACATGCTTGGCTGGCTAGCTATTCATTTCTCGCCCACTGTCTTCCGGGGGGCGAGTTACCGAGAGTGTGGACGACAGCCTTGACGGCCCGGTGCCGCGTCTCTCGATGGGAGGCTGACCCAGCAGTGGCGGTTTAGCGATCCCCGCTCTGATCAGAATCCATTGCATAGCGTTCTCCGAATTTGAGTGTTCAATCTTGACCTGACGACCCCTCCATAGTGTGCGCATTGCCAACAATGCTCGCGCTTTTTGCGGAATCTCCTTCACGTCCTTGGACGCGCCGACGTCCATCTCAGATCGCCAGAACAGGCCTGCCCGCAGCGACGCCGGGGCCGAATACATGTTCCGCTGCCTCCCTGTCCAGCAGGGCAAATAGGTCCGTTCCAATGTCGGAAAGAATTTCTTGCACAACGCTCTCTGAGCAAGCGACGTCAACGTCTAAGACGCCAAGGTGAGCGAGCGGACCATATCGGGCTTCGCACTCATACGAAGGCAAAAAGCACTCTGAACTGACGAGGTAACTACCACTATTTGACAGAAAGACTCGAAGATTCATGAGGCATTTCCACGCGCACGCGTGCGACAGTTGAGGGCCACGAAAAGTATGTGAATGCACAACTGATTCAGCTAGGCAAGGCGTGTCTTTTGGTCACAACTGCCGAGACTGACGTCCACCTCACGCTGGCTCCAAGGATGTGATCGCGTGGGTTTAGAAATAATTTAATCAGTTCACGTGACGCCCGCAAGCCATCATTTAGACCTCGATTTGGCGTCCGTCGTCTAGAAGATTCAGCCTTCATTTTCCTTTGCCGTTGCGCCAAAGAGAGCCCGCCAACAACGCTGCGCGGACCGGCGGCGTAGGCTCTGATAACCCATCCTACAAAATTCGCAGACACATACTTTTCCTCGCAGAGGCCTGACAGTGGCAAGGCAAAAACATAGCCAACGATCGCGTTGTAGCCGCGGCTCTTGCAGACGCGTCTTTAGGGTTGCGCTGCCGCCAGCGGGATCGCCGATATGATGAGCATTTTGCAAGGTGAAGCGCGAGCCACGCGTGCGAAATGCAATCGCGGCTTGCCCGCTCAATTCACCTCTTTGCGAGTCCGAGAATCGCTCCAATAGCGCACTGCGGCGGCGATGAATGTAGTTGGCCCGGATCATGCTTTGGACCGGACGTGCCGAACGCCGCTGGCAGTTGGAACAGCTCCAAGCAGCGAACGACACCGTCGTCGCATGGAAGCAGCAAGTAGCCATTGCTGTGGGGCTCTCAGTCCTGCATCCACGTGGCATCTTTCTTAATCGGAGAACTGAAAATGAATACAAACGATCGAGCAGATAGCACAGACATGAACCGCGACCCCATTTCCGGCGCGCCAGGTTCGCATCCGGTCGGAGTGGGCGTTGGCGGTGTAGGTGGTGCGGCCGCCGGTGCCGGCATTGGCGCGATCTTCGGGCCCATCGGGCTCTTAGTCGGCGGCGTGGTTGGGACCTTGGCGGGCGCTGCAGCTGGCAAAGGCGTCGCTGAGAAGATTGACCCGACCGCAGAGACGGAATACTGGCGCAGTGCGTATCCGCAGCGTTCCTACGCCAGCGGCGATTACAACTACGAGACCGACTATAGCCCTGCTTACGCCTACGGAAATGACGTGCATTCCCGCGACGCCGGGCGCGAGTGGGACGACTCGCTGGAGTCAGAAGTAAGCAGCGGCTGGGATAAGGCCAAGAGCAAGTCGCGTCTGACCTGGGAGCAAGCGAAACACGCGACCCGCGATGCGTTCGATCGCAGTGATCGCACCCACCGCGCCTACCAAGCGACCGATAGCCACTTCGCCGACACGTATCGGACGGCGGACTATCACAAGTCAGACTACGACTATGAGTCCGACTACCGTCCTGCGTATCGATACGGCACGTACGCACGTGCGTCGTATCCGAACCGTAACTGGGACGACAAGCTCGAGAGAGAGCTCGGTAGCAAGTGGGACGCTGCGCGGGGCACGTCGCGTATGTCATGGGACCACGCCAAGCATGCTGCGCGCGACGCGTGGCACAAGGTGGAGCGTGCACTCCCAGGCGACGCTGATGGTGACGGCCGTTGAGCTAGGCTGAGTGTCTGACAGAAACCCCGCTTGCGCGGGGTTTCTTTTTTACCCGCAGAGGCCAGGGTGATAGGCAAATTCAGTGGATGGATCCTGAGCCAACATCGGGGTGGCTCGACCAGTCTTCGGGCTAAAAACGATTCGGGTTGGCGCGTCCACGGGATTTGCTGTTCACTGGCGCTGGCTCGCCCAAGACTCCGATGCTCGACGACCGGAGGTCCGATGTCGCCTTGATCAAGTGTGCTGCGCG
>JBBSIY010000074.1:0-11497 GCA_038257785.1 Lysobacterales bacterium | reverse complement strand
CATCGTGCTGCTTAGCTGGTGTGCGCTGGTGCTGCTGTTTTTCACCCTCAGTCCGGCCAAGCGTGAGGTCTATATCTTTCCGGCGCTGCCGGCATTTTGCCTCGCTGCTGCACCGCTGCTTCCTGGATTGCTGCGGCTTAGAGGCGTGCAGCGCGTGCTGTTTGCCTACACGCTGTCGCTCTCCTTGCTGCTGTTGATTGCGGGTCTGCTCGGGGTGTTTGACATCGGCCGTTGGCCTGCGCGATTGCTGGCCGATGCGCAGTTTGCCGTCGCGGACGTTGCCGGTGTGTGGCTCTGGCTGGCCATCATTGGAGCCGTGGGCACGTTGGGCGCTTGCGTATGGCGCGCGCGACGTGCCGGGCGCGCGGTGCTGCTGTTTACGATGACGCTATGGGCAGGCTATGGGCTCGGCTTGATGCCTGCGCTCAACGCAGCAAGTTCTTCGCGCGGGATGATGCAGGCGATCGGTCAGCGAATCGGTCCTGACGCCGAACTCGGCATGATCGGATGGCGCGAGCAGCAGCTCCTGATGGCGGATCGCCAGGCGCTGGATTTCGGTTTCGAGCGCCCCATCGCCGAGCAGTGGCCGGACGCTGCGGTGTGGCTGCGCGAAGCGCCTGAGTCGCGCTGGCTGCTGGTGCGCGCCGACGTTGTGAGTCAGTGCATCGACAAGGCGTTGACCGTAGACGGCGGTCGCGCCAATCGTCGTGATTGGCTGCTAGTCCCCGGCCGCGCGCTGCGAAGCCGCTGTCAGACGCATGTTGAAGCGGATGTCGCTGGAACGGATGAGGGTGAGACCGGCGACTAGTTGAGACCTCTGTTGAGCGATGTTCGATACGCGCCACCTGGCCGAGTTCGGGCAGCGGCGGCGCTGCTATCCTTGCGCCGATGAATCCCGCGCCGACGAGTGCACTTACGCCGGTCTCGACACGGCGACTTACCCTGCTGCTCGGCGCGCTGGCGATGTTTGGCCCGTTCGCTATCGATACGCTGTTTCCCGCGTTTCCGCAGGTCGCGCAGCAGTTTGCGGTCTCGCCGTTCGCGATGCAGCAAACCATCACCGCGTACTTGGTTGCCTATGCGGCGATGAGCGTGCTGCACGGGCCGCTGTCCGACGCTTGGGGTCGCAAGCCGATCTTGCTGATCGGCACCGGTCTGTTTGCGCTAGCGTCCGTCGGCTGCGCGCTATCAACGTCGCTTGATCAGCTGCTGGTGTTTCGTGCGGCCCAGGGAATGTCCGCCGGAGCGGGGCTGATTGTTGGCCGCGCCATCATTCGCGACTGCTTTGAGGGCGATGCCGCGCAGCGGTTACTGTCGGGCGTGTCGATGATCTTCAGCATCGCGCCCGCCATCGCCCCGATGGTCGGCGGCTGGATCATCGCTTGGGCCGCTTGGCCGTGGATATTTTGGCTCTTGACCGCGTTTGCGGGCTTGCTCTTGATTGCTACCGCGATGTGGCTACCCGAGACGCATCCGCCAGCGCAGCGCCAGCGCTTCTTAGTGTCCAGCTTGCTGAGCACTAACCGAATGATGCTGGGCAACAAGCAGTTCGTGCGCCTCGCGTTTGCCGGCGGCTTTAACTTCGCGGCGCTGTTTTTGTACATCGCTTCAGCGCCCGCGTTTGTACTTGATATCCTCAAATTGAACGCGCAGCAGTTTGGTTGGTTCTTTGTGCCAACCATTGCCGGCATGAGTCTGGGTGCCTTCGTATCTGGCCGCTTGGCGGGTCGCTTGAACGCGACGTCGTCTATTCGATTGGGCTTTGCAGTCTGCGGCTGCGCGGCCGTCTTCAACCTTGGTTACAACCTGCTGGTCGAAGCGCCCGCGCTGCCGTGGGCGGTGTTGCCGATGGCGATCAATGCATTTGGCATTGCGATTGTTTTTCCGATGCTCACCTTGGCTCTGCTCGATATGTATCCGCGCCAGCGCGGCGCCGTGTCATCGCTACAGGCGGTGATCGGGTTGGCAGTAAACGCCACGATGGCGGGCTTGATCTCGCCGCTGGTCAGCCATCATCCGCTGATTCTTGCTGTGGTTGCCGCCGCCAGCACCTTGATCGGTTGGATGATCTGGCGAAGTCATGTGCGAAGCGATCGTCAGGCTACGGCTGCGTAGTCGCCGCGTAGCCGCTGCTGGAAATGCTGCACCGCGCTTTCCCGACGCGGATTTAGCCGGCCGGGTAGATACGAACCCGAGGCCAAGCCACGCTGTACGGCTTCGCAGATCCAGCGGTCTTCTTCCTGCACCTCAGCGCTGAAGTCTAGATCCGCCGCCTGCTTGCCGCTGTCGCTCAGCGCTTGTGCCGAATAGTAGTAGTCGAACTCAACGCGACAGCGACCCGCGCCGAGCGGCAGCACGCGGTTCGTTTGCAGGCGACCCGGCAGGATGTTGAGCATCGTATTGGGGTAAACAAAGTAGTAAAGCGCCTCGCCACTGCCATACAGCGTATTGCCGGTTTCTAACGGGCTGAACTGCAGCGAGTGCCAGTCGGCGAGCGTCGTCACGTAGCTGCGATAGTCGAGCAGTCGATTCAGCTCAGGATGAATATGCGGGACGTGGTAGCCCTCAAGGTAGTTGTCGACGTAGACCTTCCAGTCGCACGCCACCTCGAACGTTTGTTGGCAAGCGAAGACGTAGTTATGCAGCGGATAGCCGATGCGCGATGCGATTCCGTCCATCACCTGCGCCAGCGGCACCTGCGGATTTTCGCTGACGAATACCAAGCCTTGCCACACCTCAAGCTGTAAGCCGGGCAAGCGAATGCTGGCGGGATCAAAGTCGGCAACGTTGTCCATTTCCGGCGCGCTTTGCAGCTGGCCGTCGAGTCCGTAGCTCCACCCGTGGTAGCGGCAGCGCAGACGTTTTGCCGCACAGGTTTTGCCTACCGCAAGCGGGCCTGCACGATGCCGGCAGACATTGTGGAATGCACGTAGTTCGCCTTGCTGATCACGCAGCAGAACAACCGGCAGGCCCGCAATTTCGATGGCGATGTTGTCGCCGACATTCGGAACGGCGGCTGCGTACGTGAGCAGCTGCCAACCGCGCGCAAAGACGGCGCTGCGATCACGCGCGACCGCGTCTGCTGCCGTGTAGAACTCGGCTGGTAAGGCCAGCGCGGGAAGGTCGTGGGTGATCATACTTATGGTTGTCAGTTGTCAGTTGTCAGTTGTCAGTTGTCAGTTGTCAGTTGTCAGTTGTCAGTTGTCAGTTGTCAGTTGTTTAGATGTCGTCATTGCGAGGCCGGCTTGATCGGCTGTGGCAATCCAGCTCTCGTTTTTTTGCATGTAGTTGGTTTTTCGCAGGGTTTCGTTGGCCTCAGCGGCCACCGAGTCACTTTTCTTTGAGTCGCCAAAGAAAAGTAACCAAAAGAAAGGCGACCCAGGTTTCGCGCCCTTCGCTGCGCTTCGGGTTCGCGTCGGACGAGAGGGGTTTTCAACAGCACATCCGTGTGCTGATGAAAACGCGCGCGCATCCATGCGCACGCCCCTACGGGCCTTGTCTCCCGCCCGCCGCCGCTGCACAGGAGGGGGCCCAAGATCAAGAGCAGAGGCAAACGCTCGCAAACTGCGAGTGTTGCCGTTGCCGTTGCTCTGGCTCCTGCACTCGGGTCCCCTATGTGGCGGCGACGGTGAGGCGGAAAGCCCGAAGGGAAGCGCGCATGGATGCGCGCGAGTTTGTTGTCAGCACACGGACGTGCTGTCAACAAACCCCGACTCACCGTCGCGCACCGGCAGCTTCATCGCCGGCGCCACTTCGGGGTCGCCTTCTCTTTGGTTACTTTCTCTTGGCGAAGCAAGAGAAAGTGACTCGGCTGCCGCTGAGGCAGGCGAAACCCCGCGGAAAACCAACTACAAGGCAGCAAAGCCAAAGCTGGATTGCCACAGCGCCTTCGGCGCTTCGCAATGACGGTGTGGTGGAATTCGGGTTCAAGGCACCGCCTATCGTCCCCACGAAAACGGAACGCTCGCAATCACGTCTAGTCTGGACGTAACAACGCCTAGTCTGGACGTAACAACGTCCCCAATCCGACTAATTCCCCGGCTCCCGAATCGCAATCACCTGCTCGCCATTTGCCGACAGCAGCTGACGCGCTGCTTCCAGCGACTGCAGACTCTCGAACGGGCCTAGCCGAACGCGATGCCAGGTGCCGCTGTCGGTGCTGACGCTCTCGACGCGTGCGACTTGGCCGCTGAGGGCGAGTTTGGCTTTTACCGCTTCGGCGTCGCGGCTTTCACGGAACGCGCCGACTTGCAGCAGCAGGCGTTCGCCGGGTGCTGCGGGTGCGGGGGTCGGCGCGGTTCGGCTGGCGCGCAGTTCGGTGTCGGGAATAACCACCTCCTTCTCTGCCAGCAAGGTGTAGAAGTCGTACTTTGGCTTGCGCGGGGTGGCCGGCTCCGGCGCTTGGGCGACAGCTGGCTCTGGCTCGCGCGGTGCTTGCGCCGTGGGGTTGGGTGTGGGGAGCAGGGACGCGGGGTCGAATCCTTCCCGCAGCAAGAAAACGGCAGACAGGCCTATGCCTAAAACCAGCCCTGCGGCGAGCGCGATCAGCCAGCCCGGAAACCGGCGCTGGCCGCTGCGTTTGGCTTGCGTGCGTCCTCGACGGGCGGCCATTACATGGTCTCCGGGGCGGTTACGCCGAGCAGTCGGAGGCCGTTGGTAAGCACCTGTTTGACGGCCAGACACAGGCCCATGCGCGCGTTGCGCAAGGGCTCATCGGGGACCAAGATGGCGACGCCGTTGTAGTAGCTGTGGAACGCGGCGGCGAGCTCACGCAGATAGTTGGCGACGATCTGCGGACCGCGCGCGTCCGCTGCGGCTTCAACCACGTCGGGAAAGCGCATCAGTTCGTTGAGCAATATCTCTTCGCCTTCTTCAACCAGCAGCGCGCGGGCGGCGTCGGCGGCGGTGCGATTGTAGGACCAGTGCTTCTCGGTGAGCTGACGCATCAAAGCGCTGATGCGCGCGTGCGCGTACTGCACGTAGTACACCGGATTGTCATTGCTGTGCTTCTTCGCCAGATCGAGATCGAAATCCAGATGCTGGTCGTTGCTGCGCATGACGTAGAAATAGCGCGCGGCGTCAGCGCCTACTTCTTCGCGCAGCTCGCGAAGAGTGACAAAGCTGCCGGCGCGGGTGGACATCTGCACGCGCTCGCCGCCGCGAAACAGAATGGCGAACTGCACCAGTTCGATTTCGATCTTGGTCGGATCAAGCCCAAGCCCCTGCGCGGCCGCTTTCAGGCGCGCGATGTAGCCATGGTGGTCGGCACCAAAAATATAGATGGCACGCTCGAATCCGCGTTCGAACTTGGATAGCAGATAGCCGAGATCAGACGCAAAATAAGTCGTCGCGCCGTTTTCGCGCACCACCACTCGGTCTTTGTCATCGCCGAATGTCGTGGCGCGAAACCAGGTTGCGCCTTCGTTCTCGAACAGATGGCCCTGCTCGCGCAGGCGGTCGATAGCACGCTGCACGTAGCCATCGGTCATCAGCGAACGCTCGGAGAAGAACGTGTCGTGATGCACGCCGAAGCCGGCAAGATCGTCACGAATATCGGCGAGACACCAAGTCAAGCCAGCATCGAACAAAATTCGATAGTCGGCCTCGCCGAGCAGCTGTTTGGCGCGCGCAATCAGCGCATCAACGTACAGCTCTTTGTCGCCGCCCTCGCTCTCGTCGCTGGGCAGGGCATCGGTAATTTCAAACGTGCTGTGGCGCATGCGGTCGCCGACTTTGGAACGCAGCGCGCGGGCGATTTCGACGACGTACTCGCCTTTGTAGCCGTTGTCAGGAAACCGCACCGCCACGCCGCCCAGCTCCTGATAGCGCAGCCACACGCTGACCGCGAGGATGTCCATCTGCCGACCGGCGTCATTGACGTAGTACTCGCGCTGCACTTTGTGGCCTGCCGCTTCGAGCAGCGCTGCCACCGACGCGCCGTAGGCCGCACCGCGACCGTGGCCGACGTGCAGCGGACCGTTCGGATTGGCCGATACAAACTCAACCGTGACCGACTCTTTGGATTCTTCGGGCTGCCAGCCGTAGCGATCACCCTGCTCGGTCACCCGTCGCAGCGTCGTCAGCCGGCAGGCGTGATTGAGGGTGAAATTGATAAAGCCGGGTCCCGCCAGTGCGACCTTCGCAATATGCTGCGAGCGCGGCAGGGTCGAGACGATGGCCTCGGCCAGATCGCGCGGTTTACGCCCGGTGGGTTTGGCCAGCAGCAGGGCCACGTTGCTGGCGTAGTCGCCGTGTTCGCGCGAACGCGCCCGCTCAATGGTGAAGTCGGGCTCTCCGTCAAACTCCAGACGGCCGGCGCGGCGCAAGTCCAAGAGGGCCTGCAGCACGAGTTCGCGGAGATGGTCTTTCACGGGCGGATCCGGCTGGAATAGCCGCATAGTTTAACGTGGCGACGGCTTCTTGCACTTACAGATCAACCGCCTCGTGATTTGTGAACGCTCGCCTAGTGGTCACATCGTGTTGCCGCACTACATCCACTTTGAAGCACTCATGGGAGGTCCATATGAAGACCACACGCAATTTCCGGCGGGCCGGCATTTTGTTTTTCTGCGCTGGGGCCGCCTTTATTGCATCCGGCTTGCTCGCTGAGCAGGTGGCCTTTTTTGGTATAGCGGCCGCATTTTTTGGCGTTGGCGCTGCCTTTCTGGCGAAAGACAAAAAGGCGCGCTGACGGATCAGAGAATGCAGGCACGGCACCTCACGCCGGCTGGCCGAAGGTAGCCGCCTCAATCCGGTGCCGCTAGGCTCGCGCAGAAGCCGCACAGGTTTTTGGCACAGCCGCAGTTGCTAGACTGCGCGACCTCGCTCCGGTCGTCGATCAGGGTCATACGTGCAATCACCAACTGCTGATCAACCGGTGCGTCGAGCGGCGCTAGCGTTTATCTTCATCACCGTGCTGCTGGATATCTTGGCCATCGGCATTGTGATTCCGGTGTTGCCGCATCTGGTTGAACGCTTTTTGGGCGGCGATACGGCAAAAGCGGCGCTTTGGATTGGCGGCTTTGGCACCGCGTTCGCGCTGGCGCAGTTCATTTTTTCACCGGTGCAGGGCGCGCTCTCTGATCGCTTTGGTCGCCGTCCGGTGATCCTCCTATCGAACGCCGGCCTGTGCATCGATTTCGTCCTGATGGCGGTGGTTAACACCTTGCCGCTGCTGTTTCTCGGCCGCGTGCTGGCGGGCGTCTGCTCAGCCAGCATCAGCACCGCTAACGCCTACATCGCGGATGTGATCCCTGCGGACAAGCGTGCGGCAAGTTTTGGGATGCTTGGCGCAGCGTTCGGCATTGGTTTCATCATTGGACCTGCGCTTGGCGGCGTGCTGGGGGCCGTGGATTTGCGCCTGCCGTTTTGGGTGGCGGCGGCGCTGTCGGGCCTCAACTTCTTATATGGTTTCTTTATCCTGCCCGAGTCGCTGCCTGTCGAGCGTCGCCGCGCGTTTGAGGTTAGGAGCGCCAATCCCATCGGCTCGCTGCGCCTGCTGCGCAGCTATCCACAGGTCGGCGGCTTGGTGGTCGCCAATGTGCTGTCGCAGCTCGCGCACTACGTTTTGCCGGCGGTTTTCGTGCTGTACGCCGGCTATCGCTACGGCTGGGGACAAGACAAAGTCGGCTACGTGCTGGCGCTGGTTGGCGTGTGCAACGTGATCGTGCAAGCGGTGCTGATGCGGCGACTGGTAGCGCGTTTTGGCGAGCGTCGCTGCTTGATCGCTGGCCTAGTGTTCGGCGCAGCCGGCTTCGCGATGCAGGCAATGGCGCCGACCGGACCGATATTTCTGTTTGCAGTGCCGCTGCTTGCGCTGTGGGGACTGGCGGGTCCGTCGAGCCAGGCATTGATTACGCGGCAGGTGGCGCAGGATGAGCAAGGCCGCTTACAGGGCGCGCTGACCAGTGCGGTTAGCCTGACTGGGGTATTCGGACCGGCGATGTTCGCCTCGGTGTTTGCGGCCTCCATCGCGAGCAAGGCCGCGTTTGCTTTGCCGGGCGCTCCGTTTCTACTAGCGGCCGCCCTGCTGATGGCGGCGGCGACCGTGGTGTGGCGCAGCACCGGTGGCAAATTGACGGTGATGCCGACAGAAAGCACTGTTCAGTAATGAACAGTGGCGCTGTTCCGAAGTGGACAGTCGGCGGCGCTCTTCTTCGTTGCCATCCTGCAAGTTATTGATTGAATGGACACGGTAGCGCTGGCACGCGGTGTGCAACGGACGCTGCATGGATATCACTCGCACCGACTTTGCCCAACAGAAACGCCGCCGACAGCTGATCCTTGGCGCGCTTGCCGCCGCCGCTGTGATCGCCCTGCTGATGTGGGTGTCCCAGCTCGATCCTGCGGCACCCAAGGTCGCACGCGAGAGTCTGTGGCTCGACACGGTCAAGAAAGGCGAAATGCTGCGCGAAGTGCGCGGTCCGGGCACGCTGGTGCCCAAAGAGATTCGCTGGATTGCGGCTGAAACCTCAGCGCGCGTCGATCGCGTCGTCATCAAACCCGGTGCATCCGTCGAACCCGACACCATCATTCTGGAGTTGAGCAATCCGGACGTGGTCGAGGCGCAGCTGCAGGCCGAAGCTGCACACACCGCGGCGCAGGCCGACTATTTGGCGCGCCAGCAAACGCTGGAAAGTCAGCTGCTCGACCAACGCGCCAACTTGGCGGGATTTCAGGCCGATTTTGAGGGTGCGCGGCTGCAGGCCGACGCAGAATCAGAATTGGCTGCGAAGGGAATTATTTCCAAGTTGCAGTACAAGCGCAGTCAGCTCGCATCGGACCAGCTCAAGCTGCGCGTCGGCATTGAGCAGGAGCGTATCGCCAAGTTTCAACGCACCATCGGCGCGCAGCTGGCGGCCGACCGCGCGCGCACCGATCAGCTCGCGCACACCGCCGCGCAGCGTCGCCGACAGGTGGATGGCTTGCGCCTGCGTGCGGGCATCGCCGGCGTGCTGCAGCAGGTTCCGGTGCAGGAAGGTCAACAGGTCGCCGCCGGGACAAATCTCGCGCGCGTCGCCAAGCCGGGCGAGCTAATGGCCGAGCTGCGCGTGCCGGAAACGCAAGTCAAAGACATCGTGTTCGGCCAGCGAGTGCGGGTGGATACCCGCAACGGCGTGGTCGATGGCAAGGTCACGCGTATCGATCCCGCGGTGCAGAACGGCAGCGTGCTGGTCGATGTTGAGTTGACCGGCCAGCTGCCGCCGGGTGCCCGGCCCGACCTGAGCGTTGACGGCATCATCGAAATCGAGCGGCTGGACGATGTGATGTACGTCGGCCGTCCCGCCTACGGCCAGCCAGAAAGCGAAGTGCGACTGTTCCGTGTCGATCCTGAAACCGGCGTTGCCCTGCGCGTGCCGGTGCGTTTGGGCCGCGCCTCGGTCAGCGTCATCGAAGTGCAGCAAGGCTTGTCCGCAGGCGATCAGATCATTCTTTCCGACACCTCGCAGTGGGACGAGTTTGATCGACTGCGGCTTGATTGAGCCGTGACTTGGGATTGGTGACTTGGGATTGGTGATTTGTGATTCGTAACTTGTGATTAGTGATTAGTGATTTGTTCGAGCCGAGGCCTGAATTCTTTTCCCTCTCCCCGCGGGAGAGGGGTAGGGGTGCGGGGCCAACCTCGCGCAGCGTTCCACCTTCGTCGCGGCACTCCGCAAGTCCGACCCCGCACCCCTACCCCTCTCCCGCGGGGAGAGGGGCTTCAAATTGACAGGACACTCAGATGACCAGCACCAAGCCCCTGCTCGAACTCAAAGATATTGCCAAAGTCTTCTACACCGACGAGGTCGAAACACACGCCTTGTCCGGCGTGCATCTGGACATTCATCGTGGTGAGTACATCTCCATCACCGGGCCTTCGGGCTGCGGCAAATCGACCCTGCTGTCAATTCTGGGTCTGCTCGATTCGCCGACCGGCGGCGCATATCGCCTGAACGAGGTGCCGGTTGAGGCAATCAATGCTGCCGAGCGCGCACGCATTCGCAACAAGGAAATCGGCTTTATTTTTCAGGCATTCAACCTGATTGGCGATCTCACCGTATTTGAGAATGTCGAGCTGCCGCTCACCTATCGTGATGGCGTTAGTAAGGCCGAGCGCCGTGACCGCGTGCAGGCTGCGCTGGAGCGCGTCGGCATGGCGCATCGACTGAAGCATTTTCCGGCGCAGCTTTCTGGTGGCCAGCAACAGCGCGTTGCGGTGGCGCGTGCGCTAGTCGGTGCGCCGTCGCTGCTGCTCGCCGATGAGCCAACCGGCAACCTCGACTCAAAGAACGGCGAGGCGGTGATGTCGCTGCTTGATGAGCTGCATCGAGCGGGCTCAACCATTTGCATGGTCACCCACGATCCGCGCTACGCCGATTTCGCCCAGCGCAAGGTCTTTATGTTCGACGGCCGCGTGGTCGATGAAGACACCTTGCATCGCCTGCGCCAAGAAGAAGACTCGCGCCTCGACGCGCAAATCTCCCGCGCTAGAAGCGCATCGTAGGGTGCGTCTCGGACGCACCGGCGCCTGATCCAGCATCGCGCCAAACCGCGCTCCACCGCATCCGCAGCAAAAAGGCATCGCCATGAACGCACTGCTAGCCGACCTCCGCTACAGCTTTCGCGCCTTGCTCGCCAGGCCCGCGTTCAGCGCCGTCGCCGTGCTCACCCTGGCGCTCGGTATCGGTGCCAACACGGCGATTTTTTCGGTGCTGCACGGGCTGTTTTTAGCGCCGTTGCCGTATCCGCAAGGTGAGCAGCTGGTAGATGTGTACAACACCTATCCGACCAGCAATCTGGAGTACGCAGGCACTTCGATTCCTGACTATCTAGATCGCCGCGAGCAGGCCAGCAGTTTAGAGGACTTAGCGCTATACGCCGGCGGCAGCTACAACCTCGCAGAAGCTGGCGACAAGCCAGAGCGCCTAGTGGGCACGCGCGCCACGGCGTCCTTATTCAGCGTGCTGCAAACGCCAGCCGCACTCGGTCGCGTGTTCGACGACAGCAATGGCGTGATAGGCCAAGACAAGGTGGTGGTGCTGAGTCAGGCGCTTTGGCGCAATCGTTTCAACGCTGATCCTACGATTGTTGGGCGTGATCTGCGCCTGTCGGGCGAAGCCTATCGAGTGCTCGGCGTTATGCCGGCAGGCTTTGAGTTTCCGAATCGCACCACCCAGCTGTGGGTGCCGTTTGCCTTCACCGATGCGCAGCGTCAGGACGACGAGCGCGGCAACGAATATTCGCAGTCCATCGGACGCTTAAAAGCCGGTGCCAGCGTTGCGGCATTAAATTCAGAGCTCGATGCCATCGTCGCGCGCAATGCGGATCGTATTTCTGGTTTGGACGAGGAGAACGCCGCCGGGTTTGCCGAGTTTCTGCGCGGCGGAAATTTCACCGGCCGTGCGCAATCGCTGCGCGAACTGCAGGTCGGTCAGAACCGACCGATGGTGATGATTCTGCAGGCGGCAGTCGCGTTAGTTCTGTTGATCGCTGTGGCCAACGTCGCCAACCTGCT
>JBBSIY010000073.1:0-11504 GCA_038257785.1 Lysobacterales bacterium | reverse complement strand
CCTACAAAGAGAAAGTCGTCGGTCAGCTGACCAAGGGCCTTGCCGGCATGGCCAAGCAGCGCAAGGTGCGCAGCGTGACGGGCACCGGCAAGTTCATCTCGCCGAATGAAGTCGAAGTGACCCAGGAAGGTAAGGTCACGCTGATCCGGTTCGAGCACTGCATCATCGCGGCCGGCTCGCAGCCGGTGAAGCTACCCGGTTTCCCGTGGGACGACCCGCGGGTGATGGATTCCACTGACGCCCTGATGCTGGCCGATATTCCGAAATCCTTGTTGGTAGTCGGCGGCGGGATTATCGGTCTGGAAATGGCAACGGTATATCGCGCCTTGGGCAGCACGGTCACCGTGGTCGAACTGCTCGATCAGCTGATGCCGGGTGCCGATCTCGATCTGGTCAAGCCGCTGGCGGACCGCTTGAAGAAGCTAGGCGTTGGCGTGCATTTGAAAGTCAAAGCCGCCTCGATTAAGGCCGAAAAGAAAGGCATCAAAGTCACCTTCGAGGGCGACAAAGCCCCGGATGAGGGCATGTTTGATCGCGTGCTGGTATCGGTTGGGCGCACGCCGAACGGCGGCAAGCTGGATGCCGACAAAGCCGGCGTACATGTTTCCGATCGCGGCTTCATTGCCGTCGATAGGCAAATGCGCAGCAACGTGTCGCACATTTTTGCGATTGGTGATTTGGTCGGGCAGCCGATGTTGGCGCATAAGGCGACGCACGAAGGCAAGCTTGCGGCAGAAGTCGCATTCGGTGAAAAGAAAGAGTGGGTAGCACGGGTGATTCCGTCAGTGGCCTACACCGATCCGGAGATCGCTTGGGTTGGCGTGACCGAGAACGAAGCCAAAGCCAAAGGCATGAAGGTGGGCATCGGCAAGTTCCCGTGGGCGGCGTCAGGTCGCGCCATCGGCATCGGTCGCACTGAAGGCTTCACCAAGCTGATTTTTGATGAAGAGACGCATCGCATCGTCGGCGGCGGCATCGTCGGTGTGCATGCGGGCGATTTGATCGCCGAAGTCGGCCTCGCTATCGAAATGGGCTGCGAAGTCGCCGACATCGGCCACACCATCCATCCTCATCCGACCTTAAGCGAGTCAGTCGGCATGGCGGCCGAAGTATTCGACGGCACGATTACCGATCTCTACATTCCCAAGCGAAAAGCCTGATCCGACGACGTCTAACGCTTTGAGCGCGTTAGACGTCCGCTGCTCAGCTGCGATAGCTAGGATCAAGCCGATCCAGCTTGCGCAGCAGCGCCGGCCATACAAACGCGCCGCCGGTGCCGTCGGTTTGACGACGTGCAGCTTCAGCAACGCCTTGGATGATCGCTGGGTTTATCGTGGTCAACGCGCCACCGGCCTGCGCAGCGATCTGAATCTGACAGGTGGTTTCGAACAAGTACATGAAGAGAAACGCATCGGCGATTGACGGCCCGACAGTGAGCAGGCCGTGGTTGCGCAGCATCAGAAAATTGGCAGCACCTAGGTCGGCCTGCAGGCGCGGCTTTTCTGCATCGTGCAGGGCGACGCCTTCGTAATCGTGATAGCCGAGCGAGGCGAGCACGAAGCTCGACTGCTGCGATATCGGCAGCACACCGGCCTGCTGCGCACTCACCGCAACGCCGGCCCGCGTATGCGTGTGCAGCACGCACTGCGCGTCCGTGCGCACGGCGTGAATCGCACCGTGGATAACAAAGCCAGCGCGATTAACGTGAAACGGCGACTCGGTGAATTGGTTGCCTTCCAGATCAATCGCCAGCAAGGAGGAAGCAGTGATTTCCTCAAACAGCATGCCGTAGGGGTTGATCAGAAAGCGATGATCGTTACCCGGCAGCCGGGCGCTGATGTGGGTGAACACCAGGTCGGTCCAGCCGTAAAGCGCCACCAGCCGATAACAGGCGGCGAGATCACAGCGCAGACGCCACTCTTCGGCGCTGACTTTGTCTGCAAGCGAGGGTATGTGCATGCGGCTCTCCGACTTTGAAAACGCAGGCTGCGGCGGTGTGTCTACGGCGTCAGCTTGACGCTCGGCGTGCAGGTGAGCAAGCGAGCCGCTGGCGACATCATCCGAAAGCTCAGTGCGTGGTTTCGTATCGCGCACAAGGCAAGCTCGTGATCTGGCCAGCCAAGGTTGGCAATGCGGGCTTTCGCGTAGACAGTGATTCTAAGCGCAACAAATTTGTTGGAACCCGTTCGTCTTGCGCGCAGTCGGAGCACCCTTCGACAGTCTCAGGACGATCGGCTTCCGCCGCCAAGTTCAGCCACATTTTGCACAGCTTAAATCTGGGAGAACGCGCGAACTCGGTTACATCGTCCGCTGCATTGATCGTTCAATCCGTGATTTTGCTCGGCGTGAGTCGGGCAGCCGTGAATCGGTAAAGCTGAGATGTGAGACCTGCACACTCACTACACAATTGTGCCGCAGGATTTGCAGCTACTCTCTAGCGCACGGCTAACGTATGCGAGCTCCATCGCTGACTGCTGCTTTTCTGCTTTTGTCCACGCTGCCGATGGTGGCATTCGGTCAGGCGCCACCGGCCCTGCTGCCGCTCGGCGCGCCACCGGTGCCAGCGCAGAATCCGCAGACGCCGGCGAAGATCGCGCTCGGCCAAGCATTGTTTTGGGACGAGCAGTTGAGCGTGACGGGTACCGTCGCCTGCGGTACTTGCCATGCGCCGCAGGCAGGCGGCGTCGATCCTCGGCCGGTGCTCGATAGTCGACATCCGGGCCCTGATGGTGTGTTGGGCAATGCCGACGACGTGACCGGTTCAGCGGGTGTGCCGCTGCACGGTTCAGACGGGGTGTATCTGAGCGCCACAAGCTTCGGCATGCGCCCGCAGGTAGGTAGCCGGCAATCGATGGCGACGATCAATTCGGCCTATCCGAGCACCCTGTTCTGGGACGGCCGCGCCGGCGGCCAACTGCTCGATCCGGTGACTCAGCAGACGTTGATCGCGAGCGGCGCAGCGCTGGAAAATCAGGCGCTCGGGCCGTTGGTAAACGCTGCGGAAATGGCGCATGCCGGCGGCACTCTGCTTGATATGCAAGCGCGGGTCGCGGGCGTGCAGCCCCTGGCGTTGGCCGCTGCCGTGCCGGCTTCATTGAGCGCCGCTATCGCCGGACGCAGCTACGCAGAATTGTTCACCGCAGCGTTCGGCAGTTCGACGATCAGCGCGGCGCGCATCGCGATGGCCATCGCTAGCTACGAGCGCACGCTCGTCGGTAATCAGACGCCGCTCGATGCCGAGCTAAGCGGTACGCCGTCGCTGACGCCGCTCGAGAACCAAGGCCGGCAAATCTACCTGCAGGTTGGCTGCAATCGCTGCCATGGCGGTGCGCTGCTCAGCGATGACGGTTTCCACTACACCGGCGTGCGAGCGCAGGCGGCTGAAGCCGGACGCTTCGCCGTTACTGGCCTGAATGCAGATCGCGGCCGCATGCGCACGCCCACGCTGCGCAACATCGAATTGACGGCGCCCTACATGGCGGATGGACGCTTCGCGACGCTGGAGGCGGTCATCGATTTCTACGTCCGCGGCGGTGACTTCAACGCTGCCAATCGCGACCCACGCATCACGCCGCTGAACCTCAATGCCAACCAGCGGGCTGCGCTTGCCGCATTCATGCGCCGCCCCTTCACCGATCCCCGTCTGCTTGCACAATCCGGCCCGTTCGAGCGGCCGCAGCTGTATAGCGAATCGAGTGCAGTGCCGGTGCTGACGGGCGCCAGCCAATCGGGTAGCGGCGGTCTTACACCGCACTTGATAGCCATCGAGCCACCGCTGGCCGGCGCGACCAACTTTACGCTGGCGGTGGAGGGCGGGCGCAGCAATGCCAGCGCCACCGTGCTGCTCGATGTGCTTGAGCCCAGCGGCCCGACAGCGGCCAATTTGCTAGCGCGTACGTTTGTGCTGTCTGCGGCCGGCAGCGCATCGCTGAACCTCAACTTGCCAAGCGAGGCGCTGCTCGCTGGGCAAGATCTATACGTGCGCGTTTTTATCGCCGACCCAGCCGCTGCCGGCGGCTTCAGCAGCACGCAAAGCGCGCGCTTTCGCCTGTTGGGCGTGAGCACAGACGTGTTCGTTGATGGCTTTGAATAGAACGCCCGGGGTCTGCGCTTGGCTAGCCGGGCGCGATCAGCGCACTCAGCCACGCGTTGATCTGGATTTGCGCATAGCCGGCGGGTATGCCCTTTACCGGCAGCGCATGCAGCGAGAAGCTGCCGAGGATCATCGCTAAGAGGCCGGCAGCGGCGCTGGCCGATTCGGTGACGCCGGCACCTGCAAACCACGCATCGAGCCGTTTGCGCTCGCCATTCAGCCACGCACCTAGGCGCTTGCGGACAGGGCCCTGGCCGATACCTTCCGCCATCAGCTGAACCCAAGCATTGACCTGTCGCGCATTGGCGCTTGCCCCGCGGCCGACCCGGCAGTCGATGTAGGTGCGCAAGGCGGTCTCAGCATCCAGTGGCGCAGCCAACGCATCGCTTAAGCGCCGATCTGCATCGGCGAGCAGTCCATCGATCAGCGCGAGCAGCACGGCTTCCTTGCTTTTGAAGTGGTAGTGCAGCAATCCCGGCGCGAGTCCGGCACGCGTCGCTATCGACTTGGTAGTTGCGCGCTGGTAGCCCACCGCGCTCATCTCGAGCAGCAGCGCTTCAATAATTTGCGCACGTCGCTCGTCGGTGTTGGGCGGTCGTCCCATTGTCCGTTCCTTGGGTGATTGACCAAATAATATTGCATTTCCATGCGGGCCGCTGTAGCGTTTGTTTATTGGTTATTTGACCAATAAATTGAGGCCATTATGAGCGCGACGTTAAACAGTTGGAACGAGCTCGTGCAGCGCCTAAATCTCGCGGCTGATCCCGCATTGGGCACTGACCTATTACGGCGCTATGGCGAGCGGCATCGGCGCTTTCATACAGTGGCTCATCTCTCAATGGTGCTGGGCAACCTCGCTGAAGCGGAGGCCGATCCGCGACTCGCACTAGCGGCCTGGTTTCACGACGCGATCTATCGCCCAGGCTGGCCCGGCAACGAGCGTGCGAGCGCCCTGTTAGCAAGGCGCGAGCTGTCGCGGCTCGGTGCGCCAGCGGTCCTGATCGAATTTGTCGCAGACGGCGTGCTGAGTACGGCAAGTCATCGCCTGCAGAACCTCGACTTCGCACCGCTGATTGACGCTGACTTGTCGATATTGGGTGCTGAGTCGGACGCCTATCGCGACTATTGCAGCGCCATTCGGGCCGAGTTCAAGCGGGTGCCACAGGTGCTGTTTCGCCGCGGTCGTGAAGCATTTCTGCGCAGCATGCTGGCGCGCGATTGGATCTATCACGGCGACTTCGCGCGTCAGCGCTTCGAGCAGGCGTCGCGACGCAATATGACGAATGAACTGGAGGCCAACTCATGCGCCTAGTCTTGCGCCGCCGCCATCCCGTGGCGCACTACGTCCTGATCGCCGATAGGCCCGGCGTTGAGAATGGGCAACTTTTACAAGCAGCGCGTCGCCACGCGAGGCGACTCGCCAAGCAAATCTCCGGTGATAGCAGCAAGTTCACCCTGATCCACAACGGCAGCGGTCTGGCGCGCCGCGCGCTGCCGCATGTGCACATCGTGTGTGCCCAAGCACGCTGGCAGAAAGCGCTGGTGTATCTGTACATCGGTCTGCGCAACCTTTGGCCATGCTGACGCGCGCCGGCTTCGCCGACTGGCGCTGACCACTCGTGCTGCCCGGAAATTGAATGGACGTGTCCGCAATGTTTTGTAGAAGGGGCAGTGCAAGTTCCAAATTGGTGCATTGCACGATTGACGGAGAAAAATTCGGTTGTTAGCGTCCGCTCTGCTTTCGCTATGGGGACAAGCGCGAAAGCCGCCAGTTGAAGGAAATATCGAGCTGTGTGGGCTTGCCCGAGTGACCTTCGGGCAGCAATGGGACATGCAGCAGCGACTCGCCACCGGGCGTGCGCAATCGATGCGCTATCAATGGGCAAGTTCCAGTCTGTGTTGCTGTCCGTGTTGTTCGTCTTGTCGCGGGACGCCGCTTTCGGCGTGCCGCTTTCGTCGTTCATCTTGGGAGTTATTCATGCGCCACATCGTTGCTGCGTCTTTAGCTAGTGCGATTTCGCTGTGCCTACTCGGCAGTGCCAGTGCCCGCTCCAACCTCACTTCCGCAGAGGCTTTTGAATTTGGCGATGCCACCGTGCTGCCGAGTCCTGACTTGGCCAAAGTGAAGGCGGATGACGCCAAAACCATCGGCGGTGCTTACCGCTACGGTGTGGGCATCCCGGTGTCCAACATGGCGCTGGGTGCCAAGGGTTTTGGCGAATGGACGCGCAGTGCTAAGGGCCAAGCGGTGTGGACGTTCAAGATGGTGTCGCCTGAGGCGCGCAGCTTGGACATGCATTTTTCCAAGCTGTCGCTGCCATCCTCAGCGACGCTCGTCATTCGCGGCGCGGGTGAGGGCAACCAGCGCAATATCGATGCCGCCCAAGTGAGCGGTGGCGAGTTCTGGTCGCCGTACGTGACTGGCGAAGAGGTCACGCTGCAGCTGATCGTTGATGCTAGGCAGAAGCATTTGGTTGAGCTTGAGCTGGCGTCGGTGACGCACGGGTATCGCGGCTTGTTTGAACAGGGCGACCTGCAAAAGTCTGGCTCGTGCAACGTTGACACCATCTGCTCTGCCGGCAACGCATGGCGTGATCAGATCGATGCGGTCGGCCAGTACACCTTCAGTCAAGGCGGCAGCTCGTTTGTCTGTACCGGCACGCTGTTGGCCAATACAGCGAACACCACCACGCCGTATTTCCTCACCGCCAACCACTGCATGAGCACGCAGACAGTGGCCAGCTCAATCGTGGTGTATTGGAACTATCAAAGCGCCACTTGCCGTACCGCGGGCTCAACGTCCAGCGGCACCCCGCTTTCGAAGAGCATCGCCACTCACTCGCAGTCTGGTTCAACGCTGCGCGCGACCAATGCCGCTAGCGACTTCACCCTGCTGCAGTTGAACAGCGCGGTGCCGTCGGGAGCCAATCCGTATTTCTCTGGCTGGGATCGCGGCGGCAGCACGCCTAGCTCGGCCACCGGCATTCATCATCCGCAGGGTCACGAGAAGCGTATTGCGGTCGAGAATCAGGCGCTCACCACCACCGCTTATGGCGGCGGCAGCGGCACCACGCACTGGCGTGTGATCGATTGGGACCTTGGCACCACCGAAGGCGGCTCGTCGGGCTCTGGCTTGTGGAATCAGAACAAGCTGCTAGTTGGCCAGCTGCACGGCGGTTCGGCGGCCTGCGGCAACAATCTTTCGGACTACTACGGCAAGCTGTCGGTGTCGTGGACCGGTGGCGGCAGCAACAGCACGCGTTTGAGCAACTGGCTGGACTCGGCCGCTAGCGGCGTCAGCAGCAAAGCTGGCTATCGCAGCGGCACCACGCCACCGCCGCCGCCGCCGACGGGTAGCACCTATCAGAACACCGCCGACTATCAAATCAGAGACAACGCCACGGTCGATAGCCCGATCACGATCAGCGGACGTAGCGGCAACGCGTCCAGCACCACGCAGGTGGCGGTGCGCATCATCCACACCTACAAAGGTGATCTGAAGGTTGACGTGGTGGCGCCGGACGGCAGCATCTACAACGTCCACAACCGCAGCGGCGGCGGTACGGATAACGTGATCGCCACCTTCAGCGTCAATCTGTCTGGCGAAGCCGCCAACGGCACATGGAAGCTCCGCGTCAACGACAACGCCGGCGGCGATGTCGGCTACATCGATAGCTGGAGCATGACGTTCTGATGGTTGTCTTACGCATGCACATAAGCATGTGAGGTGAACAGAAAACCCCGGCTCGCCGGGGTTTTCTTTGTTGCGACGGCTGATCCTTTATGGCGCATCCTGTGCGCCGGCGTCACCCGCAACTCTCGCTTGAGCGTGGCCTTCAGCAGTCCGCATTCGCATCTTCTCAGCGGCATTTTGGCGCTGTGGTGATCATCTCGATCACATGCTGTTCGGAAAGGCCACATTGGCGCCACAGGCTAGCCCTTGCAAACCTGTTGAAGGACTGGGGCCAGATGATTGAAGCTTGCAGCGGCATGCTGGTCCGGTTGGATTCGGAGCGCTATGCGGCACCGGTGTTTTTCCATCTTTCCAGCGCTCGGCACGCGTCTGATGTAAGCGCTGTTTGCCCGCATGGAATTCGTCCTGCCGAAACGTTGCGATGTATCCCATTGGCCTCTCAAGGAGAACCACGATGGACGTTGAAAAGGCACTGGCCACCCAACTGGCCAACATCGAAAAGCGCAGCGGCAAGTCGCTGGCCGAACTTGGGGCGATCGTCACCCAGAGCGGACTCAGCAAGCATGGCGAGCTGGTGGCGATGCTGAAGGCCGAGCACGGTCTGGGACATGGCGATGCCAACACCTTGGTGCATACGGTGAAGCAAGCCGCTGCATCGGCTCCAGCCGCTGGCACCGACCCGCTGGATGCAATCTACACTGGCGCCAGCGCGCCACTGCTCGCTATCCACGACCGGCTGATGCAAGGCATCTCTGCCTTTGGGCCCTTCGAGATTGCGCCGAAGAAGGCCAACGTGAGCCTGCGCCGCAAGAAGCAGTTCGCCACGATCGGACCCGGTACTAAGACCCTGCTGGAGATCGGCCTCAACGCCAAACGCGAGGAGCTTGGCGCGGGATTCATTAGACTGCCGCCAGGCGGCATGTGCCAGTTCAAGCGGCGCATCGCCAGCGTGGACGAAATCGACGCGGCATTGCTGCGGGCCATCCGGATCGCCTACGACGAAGCGGGTTGAGTGCTGGAGCGGACGATCGCTAGCCGAGCCAAGCTGGATGGGTAAGACCCGCACGACCCGTCCGATCCCCAATTGCGAACAGCTTTGGGAATCGCGTTGCAAAGTCCGCCTATGGCAGCTCGCGGTCAGTTTCGTTGGCGAAGGTGGTCGGCTAGATTGGCGAGAGTGATCAATCGGCTGGCGGTTTGCAGCTACGGCTTGCGAACGCGCGGCCTAATCTACTGGCTGGGTCAGAAACGGTCAGAAGCGAGCGGGGCGCACAGGTCTATTGCACCGGCTGGCGAATGCCGCCCACATCACGCGGCCGCCAGCGATTGACCAACCAGACCAGCGACAGCATCACCGGCACTTCCACCAGCACGCCCACCACGGTCGCCAGCGCCGCACCTGAGTTCAGGCCGAACAGCGAAATCGCCACCGCCACCGCTAGCTCAAAGAAGTTGGATGTGCCGATCAGGCAGGCTGGGCCAGCAATGTCATGCGGTAGCTTCAACCACCGCGCGCCCACCCAAGCGATGGCGAAAAGTCCGTAGGTTTGCAGCACCAGCGGCACCGCGATCATCGCGATGACGAGCGGCTGGGCAATGATGGTGGTGGCCTGAAAACCAAACAGCAAAACGACCGTCGCGATCAGGCCGACAATCGACCACGGCTTGAGCGCTGCAACGAATTCATCCAGCGCACGCGGCGAGCGTTGCTGCAGCCAGTAGCGTGTGGCCATGCCGGCCAGCAGCGGCAGCACGACATACAGAATGGTCGACAGCAGCAGCGTTTGCCACGGCACCGACAGATCAGTGACGCCCAGCAAGAAGGCCGCTAGCGGCGCAAACGCCACCACCATGATCAGGTCATTCACTGACACTTGAACCAAGGTGTAGCTGGCATCGCCGCGCACCAGCTGGCTCCACACGAAGACCATCGCGGTGCAGGGCGCGACGCCCAGCAGGATCATGCCGGCGATGTATTGCGAAGCCGACTGCGGGTCCACCCACGGGGCAAAGATGTAGTGGAAGAACAGCACGCCAAGCGCGGCCATGGTGAACGGTTTGATTAGCCAATTGACGGTCAGCGTCAGCACTAGGCCGCGCGGTTTTCGGCCGACATCCTTCACTGCTGACCAGTCGATCTGAATCATCATCGGGTAGACCATCACCCAGATGAAAACGGCGACTACCAAGTTGACGTGGGCGAATTCCAGACCGGCGATGGTCTGAAAAATGCTGGGCACCAGCAGCCCTAACGCGACGCCAGCGAGAATTCCCAGTCCTACCCACACGCTTAGAAAGCGTTCGAAGAGTCCCACGTCAGCTCTCGCCAATCGCGGTGAGCGCCGATCGCAGCGCGGCGCGGTCCATGCTTTCAAGCGGCAGCGCGAGCAGCTGCAGCATGCGATAGCCAATCGCTTGGCGCGTCAGCTCGAACGCGCGACGCTTGCCGGCGTCGCCACCTTCAGCGTTAGACGGATCTGGATAGCCCCAGTGGACCTTGGCGGGTGAACCATCGGTACCGCCGAAGAACACCGGGCATGACTCCGCTGCGGCGCTGTCGCACACCGTAATGACGGCCGCCAGCAGAGGTGCACCTGCGGCGCTGAACTCGTCCCAGCTTTTGCTGCGGTAGTCAGCCGTGACGACACCGGCGTTGTGCAGGGCACCCAGCGCGAACGCATTGATACGACCACTTGGCGCGCTGCCCGCACTGTGTGCGCGAACGTCGCGTCCAAGCTTCAACGCCCAATGGTTGAGCATGCCCTCAGCAAGCACGCTGCGCGCCGAGTTGTGGGTGCAAAGAATCAGGATGTGGATGGTCATAGCGAACGTCGTTGAGAGCGGGTCAAGATGAGGGTTGATCGCGTTGGGGGCAGATTGACTGCCGAGGCGGTGTTTAGCAGCAACTGGCGGATGCTTTGCTAACGGCCGCCTCAGCGCGCGGCGGCGGCGCGCAGCAGGCCTTGGCGACCAGTTTTTCGGCGTCGCAGCTCGCGGCTTCTCGGAACACGGGAATGTTTCCGAGGGTGTGGAAATGCTCCCACGCAATGCCCTGTGGATCGGTAATCCAATGCTTGTCGCTGCGCGCATAGCAGCAGCTGGTAGCGCCTTCATCCAGCAGCGCCATGTCGGCAGCGCGCGCACGCGCCTTAAGCGCATCCAGCTCGAAGGCATCGTCGGTTTGGATGCCTAGATGATCGATTCCAGCCGCCGCGCCGCGCGCTGAAATGGCGAAGTTGATCCGCGGATCGTCGAGCATCCACTTGGCGTAGTCGGCTTCTAAGCGGCTCGGCTCGGCGGCGAACAGCTGGTTGTAGAACGCGACGCTCTTGGCGAGATCGTCAACGTGCAGATGAACGTGGAAACGCTTCATGCGATTGCTCCGAATTAGCAGGGTGGGCAGTTCAGCGCGGTGGGGTCAGCGCAGGGTTCGCCGGCACAGCAGTGCGCCGTGAGGTAGGCCAATAGCGCGTCCATGCGCGTTAGCGACGGGCGATAGATCAAGTTGCGGCTCTCGCGCTCCTGCTCCACTAGGCCGGCGTGCATCAGCTCCTTGAGGTGGAACGACAGCGTCGATGAAGGCACATCCAGCGCCGCCGCTAGCTCGCCCGGGGTCAAGCCCGAGTTCGCCTTGCGGACCAGCTCGCGGAACACCCGCAGGCGCAGCTCCTGCGCCAAGGCACTTAAGGTCGCGATCGCATCTTTTTCTTCCATATT
>JBBSIY010000072.1:0-11773 GCA_038257785.1 Lysobacterales bacterium | reverse complement strand
TCTGCGCGTAGTTCATGGTGTCACTCCTGCGGACGCTGTGGACCGCTCAATATCGGCAAGCAGCTGGTGATAGCGCGCTGCGGTGGCCAAGCGCTCAAGCTGCAGCTGCAGCAAAGTGGCTTGAGTCTGGGTCAATTGCAGGACGGAGTAGCGCGCGTTGTCATAGCCAAGCTGGGTCAGTGCGAGGCCCTGTTTTGCTGCCGGAATCATCCGGTCAGTCAAGGCGTCGAACGCCGTTCGTGCGTGGCGAAGCTCCTGAAAGCGCGCGAAGAGGTGCTGGCGCGCGTCAAGCCCGGCCGCTTGCTCACGCGCATCCAGCTCGACTTGCTCCGCATCATTGCGGGCGATGGCGAACGCGCTGCGCGTGGCGGTGCCGAACGGCATAGCGAATGACAGCACCAAGCCCTGATCATCCAGTCCCTCCAGCCTACGAACACCGACGCTCAGCGAGAGGTCGGGGCGCGCCGAAGCGCGCGCCACTTCGCGATCCGCGCGCAGTCGCTGATCGTCCAACACAAAAGCAGCGACCTCTGGCGTATCGGCCAGTCGATCCGCCAGCGCATCGAACTCAGGAAGGTCAGGCAGCACAAACAGATCGCCCGTCACCTCAATCGACCGCGGCGAGGATTCACCCCACAGCGCGACGAGCGCGAACTGCGCGCTGGCCAATTCGTGCTCGGCGTGCTCGTGATCGATCTCGGCGCGGACGACGGCAATCTGTGCCAGCGCCTGATCGGCTTCGGGCGCAACGCCTCGCGTCACTCGCAGGCGCACGGCAGCCTCGGTTTCACGCGCGAGCGCCCACTGCTCCGATGTCAGTTCAAGTTCCCGCTGCCCCTCAGCAACCGCGATATAGCGGCGCGTGGTTTCAGCGGCTAGATCAAGCTGGCGTTGACGGACGATGTTCTGTTGGCGCTCGACCTCGGCGCGACCCAATGCCTGCCGCGCGTCACGCTTGCCGCCAAGCTCAATGACTTTGCCAAGGCGCAGCGTCAAATCAGCGCTACGCACGCCCGACACAGAACCGGTGCCGCCGACATTCTCAAGTTCAGCCGCAAACGTTAGCGCTGGCGGCAGGCCGCTCAGCTCTGCATGACGCCTCCGCACATCCACCGCCGCGCCTTCGGCCTGCAACGCAGGATTCGATTCCAAGGTGCGGCGTATCGCCGCCTGCAGCGTCGTCTCAGCGGCAAATGCCGAACACGACACAACACTCATCATCCCAGCAAGCGCTAGGGACCAACCGTTGCAAGAAAGCACGCGCTACTCCTGATCGTCACCACCAAATGCACGAACGCAACCGCCGTAAATACGGCTGCGAAACCACGGCAAAGGTCAGGCGATCGGAGGGCGGAGCGGCGGTGGCCACGCCGCCGAAGGGGCGGCAGAAAAGTGAGTCGACCACGTCCATCGGCTTGGTGCCAAAGGCGGCACGCCTAGCCGGGCGAATAAAGGAAGCGTAGCGCCGACGGTGGTTATCTCGTGCAGATGCGGAGCGAACGGGCGTTCTTCGTCGATGCCGCTGTCGTCGGAAGTAGCATCGACGGCAGCGGAGTGATCGAAAGCGTGATGCTCGCCCGCGTCCTCATGCGCAAGCTGAGCCAAACCGACGTGCGCCTCAAGCGCATCACTATGCGTGCGGCCATGATCAACAGATTCATGCGCATGAAGCTCCCAGCGCGGCATTCCGGCTGCGACGATCATCCAAGCAAGCAGAACCCCAAAGCAGCGAGTCCACGCGGAACGGGTGAGGGCTGATCGATTGCGCAAAAGGGAAAACATGCCCACGCAGAATGCCTCATTAAAGCTTCGGCTGACAACCGGCGGCACGCCTGCCTGATTATCCCCTGATGCAACGCGCGTCCGCTGACACTTCCTCAGCGCTCAAACCGATACGCCAGCTTCAGCAAAAATTGATTGTCGTCACGCAGGCTGAAGACATCATCGACCGTGCTGCCAAATCCGCGCCCCGTGTCTTCGTCTACGGCAAAGCCGCCGCGGCTGTAGACCGCGTAGATGTCAGACAGCGCCGCCAGCTTGTAGCGATAGCGCACCTGAAAACCAAGATTTCGCAAGGTGAAGTCACTCACTGCAGCATTGCTGTCTATCAATCGACCGTTTGCGTCCAAGCGGCGTGCTTGGGCCAGATTGGCGTCAATGGCGAGCGCCTGCAGCTTGATCCGTAGCTCCTGCTTTTCACCAATGAACCAGTTGAGGTTGGAGTAGATGTCCGCCTGCTTAGCCGCAAAGCTGCCGAACTCTCGGCCTTGCTGCCAAATCAACCAATCCGGCCGTTTGGTCAGATACACGCCTAGATCGACGTCGAAGCGATCCGTTACGTGCCAGCGCGGCTGCAGGCCGACGGACAAGCGATAGCCTGTGACCGCCTCGGGGACGGCATCAACATTCCAATACCAGGCGAATTTCCCACCGCCGCTGCGCGGTGTGCTGCCCTCCAGATACACGCCCACTCGGCCAGCAAACGGCACCGACCCATTGCCGCGCGAGAGGCGATCATCAACGTACGGCGCACGCCAGCGCATGAAGGCATACACGTTGCCGCCGCTACGAAACTCGGAGTAGCGCGACAGCGCCAGCGAACCGAACAGGCGCTCACCAAGCGTGTTCTCGCGATACAGGAATTCGATTTCGTAGTCGTTGCTAGCGATGCGTGAGGCCGGATCGCTGGACTCATTTCGATAGCCAGTCTCCCATTCAAATGCGCGAAAATCGTTGCGCGACTGGAAGCCCAAATCGTTCAACTCAAACGTGTTGTCAACATAGGTGGCGAAGTACTGTTGTCGCCAAGGCCCGGGCATGTCCCAATCGACGACGATACCGGCGGCATCGCCCGTCAGGTCAAGGCCTGCGGTTTCGCTTTCGCTGCGCATGAGCACCGGGCGGATTAGCCAGTGCTCGTTGGGCTGCCAGCGGCCGTCGAGAGAGGTGACCTCGGCCACGCGATCAAAAAAGGGCCGCTCAACGCGACTGCGTGAGGCACCGACCCGGTAGCTATCGCTGCCGTAAGTCACCCGTGCGAGCGCTGAATCACGCCCGGCCGCACCGTCTTCAGTCGCAGCAAAAACGCCATAGCCAAACTGGCCGATGCTACCCGTGCCTTTCACTGCGGCGTTGATATCTGCGGTGCCGCTGCCATCATCCAGACTGCCGCCGACGCGGCGCGTGTAGAACAACGTGCCGAGACTCTGACTCAGGTCAAAATAGCTTTGGTTGTCGGTAAAGAACGGGCGTTTGTCGTTGAAAAAATCTTCCAGCGCCGTGAAATTGACGACTAGATTGTCGCTTTCAACCTGACCGAAATCGGGATTGACGGTGAAAGCGAATTGGTGATCACCGCTAGGCTTCCAGAAAATGTCTGCGCCAGTTTTGAATTCGCTGTCGCGGCTGTTCAGATCGCTGATGCCCGAAACATACGGCGTAACCGCCAGCTGGCTGACCGAGAACTGCTCAATCTCGACGCGGGCAAAATCGCTAAGAAAGCGCGGGCGCGTGTAGCTCGCTGCCGGATAGGCAAAGCGCTCGCCGGTCGCCACAATGACGCGATCAACGTAAAGACCTATGGTGCGTGTCGGTGCTTGGCTGTCGCGCATTTGCGCGATTGACCAAGGTATCAGCCATTCTGCTGCGTAGCCGCCATCAAAGTCGGCCGACGCATGCTGCCAGCTGCCGTCCCAGTCATAGCTGAAGCTGCTCTCGTTAGTAATCGACTCGTCCGTAATGTCGCCCGAGGTAGTGATGGTGAAGTCGTAGCCGGCACGACCATCCGCATTCAGATCGAGCATCAGATTGAAACGGTCGGTCGGTGTTCGGCCGTCTCGCGGAATCCGCGTGCGCGTCTGCGCTACGCCCTTCGGATGCCAGGCGCGAATCGCTACCGCAATCCCTTCAGGAGTCGACTTGACTAGGGCTTCTGCACGGCGATCAGCCGGCGCGGGGGCAAGCGTCAGCGGCTGGACGGAGACAAAGGCATCGAAATGCTGAGCACCCTGCCATTCGTCGTCGTCAACCTGACCATCGACGGTGATGCCCTGCGCCACACTCAACCAGCAGAGTAAAAACAGGCTCGTAATTCCAGCGGGCAACAGGCGTAAGCGCATCCGTATAGCGTCCTTGAGTGAGAGCAACAACGCATATAGATGCGCAATGCGAGCGCGTGGTTACGGCGTCGGCTCAAATGGGGTGGTGCGCACTATGCCGATGCGCTGCTGATTGCACGCAGTGGCAGAAGTCACGCCGGATCGGTCTGGCAAGCATGCGCGAATCGTTGTTCCTCGCAAATCACTCACTTATTCGAACTCTCAAAGGCGGTACGATCAAGTGCGTAAATCATCGATCAAAGCAAGCCAGCTGGTGACAACACTTCCCGCTGATCGCCTGCTAAATGCCGCTGCGGCGGCGCTGTTTCTTCTGCCGACCTCGCCAGCAGTGGCTCAGATCACCATGCAAGGCTTTGTCGCTGCTCGCGCCGCCGCGACCGACGCGCCGCTGAGCTGGATCGACGGCGGATATGGACGTTTGCTGGGCGGCGATGGCGATGGTGCAGCTGCGGCGCTCGGCGCCGAAGCGCGGCTTGAGGTCACATACACCGCAAGCTCAGCTTGGTCGGCACGCGCGCACCTTGGAGCCCGCGCGGAGCAGCACGCCGAAGGCAGAAATTTCGGCGTAATAGAGGCATTTATCGACCGCCGTTGGGCGCTAAACAGCAGCAGTGTGCAGCTGCGAATAGGGCAGTTCTTTTTGCCGACCTCGCTGGAAAATATCGATTCCCTTTGGGTCAGCCCCTACACGCTGACCCATTCGGCGCTGAATAGCTGGATTGGCGAAGAGTTTCGCCCGCTGGGTGCTGATCTTCGCCTAGGTCATGCGTTGGATTCAGGCAACCGGCTCGATCTCGCTATCACCGCATTTCAAAACAACGACGCCAGCGGTTCACTGCTTGCGTGGCGTGGATTTTCCCTGCATGACCGGGTTAGCTCCTTCGGTGAAACCCTGCCTTTGCCGGCGCTGTCATCGCTAGCCGATCCCTCCATTTTTGGCGATCAGAACGACGCTGGCACCAAGCCCTTCGGCAGCGATCTCGACGGCCGGATCGGCTTTGCGGCGCGCGCTCGCTTCAGCACTGATCGCAGCGTGTGGCAGCTAAGCGCTGTCAACACCCGCGGCGATCGCGAGCTGTATCGAGGTGAGTATTCGTGGCAAACCCGATTTCTGATTGCGGGCTGGGAGTTCAAAGCGCTCGGTGCGGGCTGGGGCTACGCCGCCGAGCTGCTGCATGGCAATACCCGCATGGGCTTAAACGGTGGTCCCCATGCCAACATCGACATGACTACCGCTTATGCGTTGGCAAGCTGTGGCGCGGGTCTTTGGCGATATTCGCTGCGCGCCGAGACCTTCCAGGTCGACGATATTGATCGATCGATTGCCGAGATCAATGACGAAGACGGGCGCGCGTTTACACTGGCTGCGCTGCGCCAAATTGATCAGTGGCGAGTCGGCCTCGAGTACCTCTATATTGACGGTGAACGCCCCGCTGCTGCTGTCGAAGGTCAGCCACTGCAGGCGGGCGGGCATCAGCTCAAATTAGAAGCACGCTACGTTTTTTGAGCAGCGCTGGCGGCGGACGCTTCGACCACAGCATCGATTGCCTCGGTCTGCACCGCCTCCGTGATCGCGGATGCTGAGGGTGCCTTGGGATCGCTCAGCACTACCGCTGTCCAACCTGCTTTCGGCGTTAAGTCGGAATCGGCCGCCGCCAGTCGAACGGTATTTCGGTCGTCAATTGCAAACAGCAGTAGGCCGCTGTCGCCATGCATCTTGCGGTAGTCCTTCCAGCTAAATGCATCCGTCAGCTTTGTGGTGCGCAGCTTGCCGCCGGCGTCGATGCGCTCTTCCACGCTGCGCTGGGTGACCTGTTCACCAAACAAAACGCGGCCGCGCATGGTGCCAGATATCGCCTGTTTCGGCGCTTCGCCCGGGCCGAGTATGCGCACGCGATAGATGCGCTCACGGCCGAACATCGGCTCGAATCGCACGCAGGCGAGCGTGTTGATTTCGCGTCGTGTCGAGGCGGCAATCAAGCTGCCAATTCCGGTCAAGTCAAGATGCACGTCGGCATGTTCTGACACTGGATTACCGAAGTACGTCGGCAGGCCATCCATGCGCGCGGCGCGGATCGCCATCCAGTCGTCGTCAGCCAGCAGCACGTCAATTTTTTGCGCCTGCAGCGCTTTGCCTAACTCGCGCGCTACGCGCGATGCGCCGACTATCAACACGCCACGATTGCTCGGTTGCGAGACGCCCAACCGCAAGGCCAGCCGCCTCGAGGTCGCGCTTTGCAAAACGACCGTGCCGATGATGAGCATGAAGGTCAGCGGCACTAGCAGGTCGGCACCGGCCAGCCCGCTGTCCTCCAGCTTCAGCGCAAACAGCGCAGAGACTGCCGCGGCCACGATGCCGCGCGGCGCAATCCACGCGATCAGCCCGCGCTCGGGCCAGGTCAGGCTGCTGCCCAATGTTGACACCAGCACGGATAGCGGCCGCGCGATAAAGGTGGCGACCGCCAGCATCAGCAGTCCGGCCATTGCCAAATCAACACTGGGCCACTCTAAGCGTGCCGCCAGTAAAATAAACAGCAGCGAGATCAACAGCGTCGACAGGTGCTCCTTAAAATCAAGGATGTCGTCCATGTGCAGCTGGCTTTGATTGCCAAGCCACATACCCATAAGGGTGACGGCCAGCAGGCCTGACTCATGGGAGGCGGCATTCGATAGCGTAAACACGCCGAGCACCGCCACCAGCGCTGCGTAGTTTTGCAGGTATTCGGGGATCCAGTGCCGATGCAGCAGCGCACCAAGCGCGATACCGCCACCTAAGCCAAAAGCGGTGCCGATTGCGGTGGTGAGGCCAAATTGCGCCAAGGCCTCGGTAAAGGTGTCGCCCGATAGCCCCAACACAATCCAGTTGAAGACCAGCACCGCGAACAGCGCGCCGATAGGATCAATGACGATGCCTTCCCAGCGCAGCACGTTGGCAATGCGCGCATTGGGCCGCACCGAGCGCAGCATCGGGGTCACCACCGTCGGACCAGTTACACAGGTCAACGCGCCAAACAACAGCGACAGCTCCCACGACAATCCAACGAGGTAGTGAGCAGCTGCTGCTAACACGCCCAGCGTGATCAAGGCACCGACGCTGACGAGATTGATAACTGCCGGGGCAACGCCCTTTAGCTCAGAGAAGCGCAGCGTAAGGCTGCCTTCAAACAAAATGATGGCAACGCCCAAGGACACCAGCGGAAACAGGAACTCGCCGAGTAAAGCATCGGGATTGAGCACGCCGGTCGCTGGACCGAGCACGATGCCAGCGATCAACAAAAACAAAATTGCCGGCAGCTGCACCCGCCACGCGAGCCACTGACACAGAAACCCGATCAGCAAAAGCAGCAGCGGCAGCAAGGAGTCGCTCATTAGAATTTAGTCATTGGAATGTAGCCATTGGGGCGTCGTCATTGCATCGGACTCAGTGCAGCGCACTCCGCACGTTTTAGCCTGGTCGAGCTGGCAAGTCGAACAAGCAAATCGAACGCGTTCGCCGACTTTTTGCACTTGGTCGGTCACCCGTGGCGTAGAGGTCGCGCTAACGCGCCGGCGGCGGCTTCGCGAGTATGTAGATTGAAGGTGGCACCGGCGACCAGCACATGCACGCGCAGGCCAAGCAGGCAGATGGGCTCACCCTCCTCCACTTGATCCATCGAAGAAAATTTCAGATCCGCCGCGTCGATAACGGTCACTGCGCCGCTACCCAATACTTCTACGGTGTTATCCGGGCCAATAAACGCCGCCGTGTCTTCGTCGAGGCCGATGCCGACGGCATACGGGTTGTAGGCGAGCGCCGTTGCCAAACGGCCCAAGCGATCGCGCTGACGAAAATGCTGATCAATGATGAAGCGATTCGTCAGACCCAATCCCGGCGCCAGCCGCACGCTACCCGCCATCGGTGAGCCCCCCTCCTCACCCGACGCAATCATGTGCTCAGACAGCACGGCGGCTCCCGCGCTGGTGCCTGCGACATGTACGCCGGACGCATTGCGCTGACGAATCAGCTTGGCGACGCTGGTGCCGCCAATTTGCGTGGTGATGCGCAGCTGGTTGCCGCCGGTGAAGAAGATGCCGCTGGCCTGACTGATGCGCTCAAGTCGGTTGCGCTCTTCGCAATCGCGCCGAGTGTCGAAATCAACCGCTTCAACGCGGCCAGCGCCGAGCTCAGCGAAGATCGCCTCGTAGCGCGAGCCGGTATCTGCCATACGGCTGGCCGTCGGTATCACCACGATGTCGGCCTTATCACTGCCGCAAAGCTCGACGAACCGCGCGAGGATAGCGGGCTCGTTGTCTTTCTCTTCGGCACCGCCGATAGGGATGATCCAGCCGCGCTGGCTGCCGTTGATGGGGTGACTCGGCATTGCTTACCGTCCTTGCTTACGTGTTTGATGATGCATGTTTCGTGTCGCAGCTTTCATGACTCGGGTTCAAGGTTTTTGTCACATCAGGCAAGACGAGGAGCTTCGAATTGACCACGTCGAACGGCCTGACCGTCGCGCACATGCCAGACGCCGCGCGCCATCACGTGCAGAAGCTGATGGTGATCGCTCAGCACCATGAGATCGGCATCGCCGCCGACCGCGATTTGCCCCTTGCCGCGTAGTCTGAGCAGCGAGGCCGGATTACTGGTGAACGCCGGCAATATTTCGCTCAGTTTACGGCCACGTGCCAGCAGGTCTCGCAGCGTATCGAGCAGCGCGCCAGGCGCACCTATGTCCATATGGCTCATGTGACCATTGTGGTCGAAGCACGGCAGGCAGCCGCCGGCGTCTGAGCTGATCGATACGCGCTCTGCCGCTGCGTCGCTGTCTAAATAGCGATCAAGCGCATCCGCGGCACTCCACGCGTCTTCATCCTCTGCAACAGGAAATGCAGTGATATCGATTGAGCAGCCGCGCTCGGCTAGCGCTAAGGCCTCTTCAAACAGCCCGCGGCGGCGATTGACGTGGGTTGGGTTGAACACGCGCGGCGGCAGCTCAGTGGCCTCCAGCGCCCGGCGGATCAACTCAAGGCCGCGCGGCCCGTCGCCCAAATGCAGGTGAACAATGCCGGCTTTACCGGTCATCATGCCGGCAACATGCGCTTCTGAGGCGACGCGCAGCAGTTCGTCTAAGGTCGGCTGGCTTGAGCGGTGATCGCTGATGGCGAGCTCGCCCACTCCGATCAAACATTCGATGAATGCGATGTCACCGCGCACGCTGCCGGTGATGGTATTTGCCGGCAGATGGTAGCCACCGCAGTAGCCCCACGCACTCAAGCCCTCTTCGCGAAGGGCGTGCACGTGAGCGACCAGCTCACGCGGGCTGCGCGCCAAATCGTCGGTGCCAAGAAGACCAATGACCGTAGTGACGCCGCCCAGCGTGTAGCGCGACAGCGGTAGCGCAGGCACGCGACTGGCAAATCCGTCCTCACCGCCGCCGCCGGTGACGTGAACATGGCCGTCAACGAAACCTGGCAGCAACGGCAACCCGGCCAGATCCACTAGCTCAAACGGAAGGCCGCGAGGCACGTCGTCCTTCGCATCGCCTATCCAAAGGATGCGTCCACCACCGGTCAATACCTGTTTGAGCCCCAAAGCTTGGGGCGCAAACACCAGGGCGTTGCGAATAAGGGTCAGAGGTGTGTGCAAGGCAGATTTCATCTTGGAAATGTAGCAGCTAACGTGCAGTAGACCGGCAGATGAGGCGCATGCACGGGCGCAGAGCCTAGCGCTTGTCGGCGCTGGCGTTAACCCCTTTGCCGCTTGCGCTGCGTTAAATGCTGTTGCAACTAGCCCCTATCCCTAGCCCGAGCGACTATCCCGAGTGACTCGATCCATTCCAACATCTGCTAAGACTTACCTTGAGCCCCGCAGTGCCCTAGGCTTCGCAGCATGGATGTGGAATCACAGCGCAGCGATGAAGACCTGATGCTCGCGTATGCCGCCGGCACGGCCGCTGCGTTTGATCTGCTCTATGAGCGTCATCGCGCGCCTCTTTTTCGATTTCTGCTGCGCGGAATTAGTCAGCGCGCGCTCGCCGAAGAGTGTTTCCAAGAGGTTTGGTCACGGGTCATCACCGCGCGCGCGCGCTATCAGCCTGAAGCAGCATTCACGACGTGGCTATACCAAATCGCCAACCGGCTGCTCATCGACCAGTACCGTCGCGCCGGCAGCCGGCCACGATCAATCGGCGAGCCTGACGCGGTGCTGGAGCATACCCCTGATGACGTCTCGCAGCAGCCGGAGCACCTACTGTCAGAGTTTGAACAACGTCGGCGTCTACAGCTCGCGCTTGAGTCGTTGCCTGACGAACAGCGCATTGCGGTACAGCTAAGGCTTGAGCAGGAGCTATCGCTGGAAGCCATCGGCGAAATTACCGGCGTCGGTCGTGAGACGGTCAAATCGCGTCTGCGCTATGCCATGGACCGACTAAAAGGACTGCTCTCGCCATGAGCAGGCAAACGACTCATCCGCTCGATGCAGAAGAGACACGCATCGCTGCGGCGCTGGCGCGGCTAGGCGACGCCTCGCCTCCCCCTGCGCTAGATGCTCGCATCCGCGGACAGGCGCATGCGGCGGTCACGCGTAAACGTCCGCTGCGCCGCTCGGGTGGCGCGCTCGCGGCTGTGCTGGCCCTCGGGGTAGGCATCAAAGTGAGTATGTCGCCAATTCCCATACAGCCGGGCATTGTTCCCGACCCGAGCGCGTTACAGGATCAGTCGTCGCCAGCAATGGTCGCGCCGGTGCCGTCTACGCGTGCGAGCGAGTCCAATCAGTCGGCGCTTGAACAGCCCACGATTGAGCGAGCTGCAGCTGATCAACCGCGGCTTGATAAGGCTCAAGCAGACCAGACACGCCGGGCTCCAGCATCGACACCTCGAGCGGCTTCCGCTCCGCCAGCGGATGCCTCGCGACCTTCAGAAGCGAAACAGCCGTCGTCACTCAGGCACGAGCAGCGCGTCGAGCCCGCCTCTATCCCCATTGCGCCGGCGCGATTAGCGTCACCACCCGCGTCGCAAGCAGCTGAAAACACCGCTGAAAAGGCTGTACGAAGCACCAGCGCGCTGCCGCAGCCTTTTCCTGACGAACCACCGCAGCGAGCTGTGCAGTCCGCGCCACCGGCAGAATCCGACATAACCGAAGCGAGGCCTCTGATATTGGAGGAGCGCGCGGCTCCGGGGCGTTCTGAAGTGGCCGCACCGCCACCAACGGCTGCACGCTCGCCACGCGCCGCGACGATGCGCGCGTCTCCATCGCCTGCGCCTACGGCTGACACTGAAGCGCCTGCAGCAGCCGGCGCTGACCCACAGCCGACGTCATCCAAACGTCAGGCGTTTGGCACCGGGGGTAGAGGTGCCTTAGGCCAAACTGGTTCGGCAGCCAAATCGAAAGAGCCGCCCAGCGATGCCATCGCCGCTGATGCCAAAGGCGAGCTAGATGCGCGTGTCGAGCTGAGTGCGCTGATTGAGCTAGCAAGAAAGTTAGCGCGCAACGGCGACGCTGATCGTCTCACGCAAGTGCTTCGGAGAATTACCCTCGACTACCCGCAGGCTGAGCTACCGGATGACATACGGGCCTTGCTAGAAGCGGAGCGCTCGCCGCGCTGAGCCACCCAAGCCTAGTCATCGGGCAGAAAGCAGAAGCGTTCAACGCAAAGACGCAAAGCACGCAAAGG
>JBBSIY010000071.1:0-11929 GCA_038257785.1 Lysobacterales bacterium | reverse complement strand
GTCAGCCTCGGCTGCCCAAAAGCGCTGGTCGATTCAGAACGCATCCTCACTCAGCTGAAAGGCGAGGGCTACGAGATCGTGCCGACGTACGACGATGCTGACGTCGTCGTCGTGAACACCTGCGGCTTCATCGATTCGGCCGTTGCAGAGTCGCTCGATGCGATTGGCGAGGCGCTGGCGGAGAACGGCAAGGTGATCGTGACCGGATGCCTTGGCAAGCGCGCCGATCTGATTCGCGAAGCGCACCCCGACGTGCTGTCAATTTCAGGGCCGCAGGACTACGCCAGCGTGATGAACGCGGTGCACTTGGCGCTGCCGCCGCGGCACGATCCCTTCATCGATTTATTGCCCGACTACGGCCTCAAGTTAACGCCTAAGCACTACGCGTACTTGAAGATTTCTGAAGGCTGCAATCACCGCTGCACCTTCTGCATCATCCCCAGCATGCGCGGCGATTTGGTCTCACGCCCGGTCGACGAAGTGCTGCGCGAAGCCGAGAGGCTGGTTAAGGGTGGGGTGCGTGAGCTGCTGGTGGTGTCGCAAGACACGTCGGCGTACGGCGTAGATCTGAAGTATTCAGAGCACATGTGGCGCGATCGCAAATACCAAACGCGCATGCGCACGCTGTGCGAAGGGCTGGCCGAGCTCGGCGCGTGGACCCGCCTGCACTATGTGTATCCGTATCCGCACGTCGATGAGATTATTCCGCTGATGGCCGAGGGCCGGCTGCTGCCGTACCTCGACATCCCGTTTCAGCACGCGAGCCCGCGCATCCTCAAATTGATGAAGCGACCGGGCGCGATTGACCGCACGATTGAGCGCATCAAGCGATGGCGCGACATTTGCCCTGAGCTGACGATTCGCAGCACGTTCATCGTCGGATTTCCGGGGGAAACGGAAGAAGACTTCGAGCTGCTCCTCGATTTTATCGACGAAGTTGAGCTCGATCGCGTGGGCGCTTTCGCCTACTCGCCGGTCGATGGCGCTCGCGCTAACGAGCTGCCCGATGCGGTGCCCGAAGAGGTTAAGCAAGATCGCCTCGAGCGCTTTATGACGATGCAGGCCGAGATCAGTGCGGCTAAGCTGGAAGCGAAAGTCGGCAGCGTGCAGGCCGTGCTGGTGGATCGGATGGATGGCGAGTTGGCGATCGGACGCTCAAAGGCCGATGCGCCTGAAATCGACGGCTGTGTGCAGATCCAAGACGGTGAAGAGAATGGCCTCAGGCCCGGTGAGTTCGTACAGGTCCGAATCATGGGCGCTGATGAACACGATTTGTTCGGACTCGTTGAGCATGTCGACTAGCGCGAGGGCCGGGCGGGCAGGGTTGAAGCAAGCAACGTTTACGCAGGCAAGCCCGAATGCGGTTCCGCGCGCCGCCGCGTGAGGGCGTCAATCGAGCGCTGTTTGATCACCCGGTGTTTGCTGGTGTGCAGGCTTGGCGTGAGTGGCTTGATGCAGCTGCATGGCCCAGCGTTGCGCAGATTGATGCTCAGCTAGCGCTGCATCGACACCGATTCAGCGGCCAGCGCCTGCGTGCCGTTGCGCAGACCCCGGCGCTGCTGGCAGACGGGTTGCACTACGAGGTGCGCGCGTTTCAAAGCGGCCATATCGCCACTCGCGAAGGCAGCTGGCACGATTTATTGAACGCTCTAATCTGGCTGGCGCACGGCGACATCAAGTGCGCACTAAACGCGCGTCAAGTCGACGACATAGCGCGCGTTGGGGCGCGTCAGCGCACACGCGGACAGTGCGCGCTCACACATTTTGATGAGGCCGGCGTGGTGCTGGTGTTGCGTGAGCCGCAGCGCTTGGCAGCCTGGGACGAGCACGATTGGCTGGGCATGTTTGCCGGGCTCACCAGCGACGACTATGCCATCGCCGTGATCGGTCACGCGCTGCTCGAGCACGCACTGGTAGCGGAACAGACCTTAGTCGGTAAGGCGCTTGTGGTGCTCGACGATAGGCCACGGCAGGCGATTCACGCGTGCTTGCCGATGCTGGCGGAGTCCATCCGCAGCGGGCAGGTGCTAAGCGATCCGCAGGAGATGCGTCCGCTGCCGCTTATGGGCCTGCCTGGTTGGCACCCGCTTGCGGGTCGGCGAGAGTTTCTAGAGCGCGCGCCGTGCTTTGCCGGCAAGCGCGCGTCGCGTGTTTATCCGCCGGCGTTCGAAATCAACGTGGGCGTGTTGAACGCTGCCGCGTAGCCGGATTCGACCATCGCCTTCTGCAGCGTGTCGCTAAGCTTTAGGCCGCTGGCCACGATCTGACCGCCGTGCATGAAGTCGTCCGACTTACCGTTAAAGTCGCAGCAGCGACCACCCGCTTCACGCACCAAAAGCACGCCGGCGGCGATGTCCCAGGCTTTGACGCCGGCTTCGAAGTACCCGTCCACCCGACCACAAGCGACATACGCCAGATCCAATGCGGCCGAGCCTGTGCGACGGATGTCCTCAGCGCTTTCCATCAGCTGACGGATGACCTCTAGCTGTGCGGCAATACGCTTGCGCTCACGAGGCGCAAAGCCGGTGACGATTACCGCACCCTCAAGCTCCGTTCGCGGACCCATTCGCAAGCGGCGGTCGTTCAAGTACGCGCCGCTTCCCTTGCTCGCGGTAAACAATTCATTGCGCGTCGGGTCGTAAACAAGCCCATGAATCGGCTCGCCGTCTTCTAGAAGCGCAATCGACACGCAAAAGTGCGGAAACCCCCGCAGGTAGTTGCTGGTGCCGTCTAGCGGATCGATGACCCATGTGTAGCGAGAATTGCCTTTTGCGCCGGACTCTTCAGCGAGAAACGCGTGCGTTGGAAACGCGCGTTTCAGCTCGCGTATGATTTCGGCTTCGGCCTGCGCATCCACTTCACTGGCGTAATCTTGGCGCGCTTTCTCGACGACGTTCAGGCTTTCTAACCGACTGACCTGACGCAAGATGAGGTTTCCGGCCTGCCGTGCGGCTTTGACCATGACGTTGACCGCTGGCTTTTGCATGCGGATTCCGAGGGTGGATGCGGCGGATAAAAAGAACTGGCTCGATGAACGCGCGTATGCGGCGTTGATCAGCCAAAATAGCAGCGGATGATAGCAAATGCGTGAGCAAGCGAGGCCTGAAGTGGACCGCCCCATTCCCGAGCAGCTGCGTATCGTGCTGGTGGGCACCAGTCATCCCGGCAATATCGGGGCGACTGCGCGCGCCATGCAGACCATGGGAGTCGATGCGCTGCATCTGGTCGCGCCGGAGTGTGATCCGTGGGCGCCTGAGGCGCAGGTGCGCTCGGCGGGTGCTGAACGGGTAATGTCAACGATGATTGTCCATGACACGCTTGAGGCAGCCATTGGCGATTGTCATCGCGTATACGGGTGCACTGCGCGGCGACGCAGCGTGGCCTTGGACGAGTTCACACCTAGAGCGGCCGCGCCTGCGCTCATCGCTGCTGCGCGAAGCGGACCGGTCGCCTTGCTATTTGGGCGCGAGCGCACGGGGCTTGAGAACAACGAACTCCAGCGCTGCCACGCGGCCATTCACATCCCGACGGATGCCGAATTTGGCTCGCTGAATTTGGCCGCAGCCGTGCAGGTTCTGGCCTATGAGCTGCGTCTCGCCGCGCTGGATGCGCCGCTGCCGACAACGCCAATGGTCAGTAGCAATGCATCGGCCGACGCATCGCTTGAGCAGCCAGCGACCCTGGCCGACATGGAGCGCTTCTTCGAGCACCTGGAGCAAGCGCTGATCGATATCGATTTCCATAAGGGCCGCCATTCGACGACCGTCATGCACCGTCTTCGCCGGCTGTACCTGCGCAGCGCAATGGACACGCGCGAGGTGCGTATTCTGCGCGGCATTCTTGCTGAGTCGCAGCGCATGGCGCGATTGGCGGCCACCAATCGGTGACACGCCTGTGGCGCGCGCTTCGGGTACGCTTGTTGGGTTGTCGTAGCGTGGAAAGTTCAGTGTGCTGAATCGGGTGTTCCTCGGCTTTCTGATCTGGCTTGCACTTGCATCGCAGGTCTGGGCTGAGGCAGCGCGCGCGCCTGTCACCGACGATGACGGCGTGCTCGTCATCGGTCGCATCAGCGACGATCCGCGGCGTCATTACGAGCAGCTCAAGTCGCTTTTAGACTATGTCGTTCCGCGCCTAGCCAGCGTGGGTATCCGAGAGGGCCGCGTGCTGATGGCGCGCGATGCACAGCAGATGGCGAGCTATCTGCGTCGCGGTCGAGTGGACTGGGTGACTGAGACCGCCGGCATGGGCGTTAACCTCGCTGATCGCACCGGGGCAAAGGTGCTGCTGGTGACAGAGCGCGATGGCGTGTCGTCCTATCACTCCGTCGTATTCGTGCGTCGCGATAGCGGCATCTCAAGTCTCGAAGACTTGCGAGGACGCAGCATCGGGTTGCAGAACTCTAGCTCGACCAGCGCCTACCTTGCGCCGTCTGCTGATCTGCTGGCTGCCGGTTTGAAAATGGAGCTGCTGCTGTCGCCGCTGGATCGGCCCAATAGCGATAGCGTGGGCTATCTGTTTGCGCAGTCCGAGAACAATATTTCGACCTGGGTACATAAGCGTCTTGTGGATGCCGGCGCTTACAGCAATCTGGACTGGGGCAACCTTCACCGGCTGCCCCTTGCGTATCGAAATGACCTGCTGGTTATCCATGAAACCGCTTCATTTCCTCGCGCGGTAGAGGTGGTGCGCGGCGATTTGGACCCACGCGTGGAGTCTGCCCTGCGTGCGGTTTTAATCAGTGCGAGCGATGATCCTGACGGCCGAGAGCCGCTCCTGCGATTTTTTGGCACTAGCCGGTTTTTGCCTGTTGATCCGGCGATGCAAAACTCGCTCGATGCGCTGCGGGTCGGCGTCCGGCTAGTGCGCACGGAGCTTGAATGAGCGACGCGGTTAGCAAGCAGATTTCTGCCCCGAGGCTGCGAGCAGGTCTTCAGGCGCGATTCCTTAGCATCGTGCTGGTCGCGGTGATCTTTGCGGTTTGCGTACTCGCGTGGGCGTTGGTCCAACAGTGGCGCGGGCAGCAGGAGTTGACTGCGATAGGCCGAGAAGGCATGCGCAGCATGGTCGAGACGGGTATTCGCCAGCGCGCAGAGGCGATCGCCACGCAGCTTGCGGATAGCCTCGCCAATCCACTGTATTTCTTTGATTTGCACGGCGTCGGCGAGATTGCGCGAGGTGCCCTGCGTCAGCCTGATGTGGCCTACGCGCTGGTGTTTGACCCGCAGGGAAGGGTCATTCACGACGGCTCTGGCGATATCCCGACCTTTGGCAAGCCGATGGGCGACCCGTTTGCAACAGAAGCGGTTGCGGCCTCAGGCATGCATGTTCAGAAGTCAGCCGCGCTGCTGGAAGTTGCAATACCGATTCGCATTGGTGATCAAGCGTTGGGAGGTGTGCGGGTGGGGATTTCCCTAGCTGATTCCATGCGCCGCGAAGAGGCCGCGCTAACGGCGTTGACCGAGCGTTCTCGTGCAATCGCGATCAGCAGCATGCGCTGGCTGAGCGTGCTCTTTGCGGCACTGCTGGCCGTCGCCGGGCTGCTTTCACTGATGGTCGCGCGAGGGCTGGTGAGGCCGATAAAGCGCCTCGCGGACGCAGCCAGGCAGGTCGAATCCGGCAACTACCAAATCAGTTTGCCGAGCAATCGCGGTGATGAGCTGGGCGAGCTGCAGCGCGGTTTTGTGCGGATGGCTGACAGCATCGCGCGGCATGACGACGAAGTACGACGCCTTGCCTACAGTGACCATTTGACGGGTCTTCCCAACCGGCTGGCGTTTCGCGAGCGGCTGGATATGCGTCTGATCGCTGCGCAGGCAGAAGGCACCAGTCTAGCGCTCGTGTTCATAGACCTTGACGACTTCAAACGGATCAACGACACGTTGGGGCATGACGCAGGCGATGAGGTGCTCGAGCAGTTTGCCGTGCGCCTAAGGCAGTGCATTCCGTTTGAGAGCGACCCGCACGCGCAAGTTGCCCGGTTCGGCGGTGACGAGTTTGTTGCGGTGGTCGCCAGCAGCGATGCGCGTAGCGCCGTACATCATCTTGCAGACGCCGTACTCAATGCGCTTCAACGCCCGCTATCTGTGCGGGGGCGGCAGGTTTTTCTTGGTGCCTCAATCGGGGTGACGGTATTTCCAGAGGATGCAACTGAAGCGCGCGATTTGATCAAAAATGGCGACATCGCCATGTATCAAGCCAAGTCGGCCGGCAAGAACTGCTTGCGCTTTTACAGTCGAGCAATGGATCAAGCGGTAGGTGCCAGCGTGGCGTTAGAAGATGCACTTCGCGGCGCCTGGGATCGTGCCGAACTCAGCGTGCACTATCAGCCCATCTACGCGCTGGCTGATCGTCGTTTGCTAGGAGCTGAGGCCTTGCTGCGTTGGCGACACCCTACGCTGGGCGACGTGCCGCCCGCCAATTTTGTTGAAGTGGCCGAACAGTCCGGACTGATTGACCAAATCGGGCGACACGTTCTGTTGACCGCGTGCCAAGCGGCCTGCGCTTGGCGTGTGGCAGACGGCAGACCGTTTGTGTCGGTGAACGTTTCGGCGCGCCAGCTTCGCAGCGGTGACCTGCCTGAGCTGGTGGCCACCGCGTTGAAGCAATCAGGGCTTACACCTGATCAGCTGCATTTGGAGCTTACTGAAACCGCCATCCTTGGGGATGAAATCCATGCCAGCGTGCAGCTGGCGACACTGCGTGCCAGCGGCGTCAAAGTCTGGTTGGATGACTTCGGCACGGGGTTTTCCGGACTGAGTCACCTACGTCGGGTACCCGTAGATGGCTTGAAGATTGACAAGAGTTTTATCGCCGACGTCCTGCACGATGCCGATGATTTAGCCCTGACCGGAGCCATCATTGCGATGGGGCAGTCGTTGGGCATAACGGTCGTTGCGGAGGGTGTTGAAAGTGAGGCTCAGTACGAGATTCTGCGCGAGCGCGGCTGTGATCAGGGGCAAGGATTCTGGCTTGGGTACCCGATGTCAGAGTTCGACATCGCGGCGCTGATGGACGGTGTCCCTGAGGCTTGGGCGACGCACCCCAATTAAAGGCATGTATAGCGCTGGTGCAGGCGTGAGACGATTCCCGGGAGCCGCTCTGCGGGCCCATCATTGACGATCACGTCTTGCGCAATCGCTAGGCGTGCCTGGCGAGATGCTTGAGCCGCGATGGCGGCCTCAGCCTGCTCCTTGCTGGCCTTGTCTCGCTGCATGACTCGAGCAATCTGCACATCGCGCGGCACGTCCACGACCAGCACGCGATCAATCCATTCGTAGCGACCTGCCTCGACTAGCAGCGGAATAGCGAGCACCACATAGCCTTGGGTGATGCTGCTTGCCAATCGCTCAAGTTCGCAGCGAATTGCTGGGTGCAAGATGGCTTCAAGTGCGCGTCGCGCCTCGGCATCCGCGAAAATTCGAGCGCGCATGAGCGCTCGATCAAGTCGTCCAGACGTATCCAGCGCGCCCCGACCAAACGAGTCGACAATCGCATTCAATGCAGGCTGACCTGGTTCAACCAAGTCGCGAGCAACGTGATCGGCATCGAACACGCTTGCGCCCAAGGGTTTGAAGGCGCGCTCAACGGTGGACTTGCCTGACGCAATGCCGCCAGTGAGGCCGATTACCGGCACGCCAATAGGGTTCATGCGAAGCGCTGCGGGCGTCAGTTGCCGAGGCCAGAGAAGCTCAGATACGCCTGCATCAGATCCACACCAGAAACCAGCTGAATCCAGCCGGCAACGGCCAAGTAGGGTCCGAAAGGGATCGGCTGCGCGCGATCTCGCCCTTGAATGAGGATAGCCAGCGAGCCAAGAATTGCGCCCACCACTGACGACATCAACAGCACCGGCAGGATGGCGCTCACGCCACACCACGCGCCGATGGCGGCGAGTAGTTTGAAATCGCCATAACCCATGCCTTCCTTGCCAGTGAGCAGCTTGAACGCCCAGTAGACTGACCACAGGCTGCCATAGCCGACAATCGCCCCGATGATTGCCTGGTTAGGGGCGACAAACACGGCTGCAAGGCTTAATGCCAAGCCCAGCCACAGCAGCGGCAGCGTTAGGTCATCAGGCAGCAGCGTGGTGTGCCAGTCGATGCCTGCTGCGGCAATCAGAATGCCGGTAAAGACAAGCGCGGCTAGCCCTTGATAAGTAAGTCCAAAGCGCCAGATCACCAGCGCGAAGGCAATGCCGGTCAGCAGTTCAACTGCGGGATATTGAATGGAAATTGTTGTCTTGCAGCTACGACACTTGCCCCCCAGCGCGGCATAGCTAAGCAGCGGAATGTTTTCCCAAGCAGCAAGTTGATGGCCGCATTTTGGACAGTGCGAGCCCTTGACCACGATGCCGGGCGGGGCCGCTACGGATGCGTCGGCTTCAATACCGAGAAGTTCGCGGCTGTCACGCTCCCACGCCCACTGTAGACGCGCTGGCACGCGCAAAATTACGACATTTAAGAAGCTTCCAACCAGCAGCCCAAAAAGAAGTGCCCCGCCGATAGTGAAGGCGGGATAGGCGTTGAGTACTTCCAGCATGCAGAGGGCGTGGGCTGATTAGATGGCGGCTGCGAGTTTGAAGATAGGCAGATACATACCGATGACCATCGAGCCGACCACCACGCCAATGACCATCATGACCATTGGCTCAATCAGGGTGGATAGTGTGTCAACCGCATTGTTGACTTCCTGCTCATAGAACTCGGCCACCTTGAACAGCATTGTGTCCAGGGCGCCGGCCTCTTCGCCGATAGCCGTCATCTGCACGACCATGTGCGGGAATACATCGACTTGGCGCATGGCGACGTTGAGCTGATAGCCAACCGATACGTCATTCTTGATGCGCAGAGTGGCATCGGAATAGACGATGTTGCCGGTTGCGCCGGCCACAGTGTCGAGTGCCTCCACCAGTGGCACGCCCGCTTTGAACGTGACGGCCAGAGTGCGCGCAAATCGGGCGATGGCGGCCTGCTGCATGATCATGCCAATGACAGGGACTTTCAGAATCATCCTGTCGAGGAAGTGCGCAAATGCCCGTGAGCGCTTCTTCAGCTCAATGAGTCCAATAATTGCACCTGCAGTGATTAAGCCAACTGCCCACCACCAGGCCTGCATGAAATCTGATGCACCAATGATCATCAGCGTAAAGGCCGGGAGGTCCGCGCCGAAACTTTGGAATACTGCTTGAAACTGCGGAACCACAAAAATCAACAAGATGGCACTCACTAGTACCGCCACGGCAATCACGACAGCAGGGTAGAAAAGCGCCTTCTTTATCTTTCCCTTAAGTGCCTCGGTGTTTTCTTTATAGGACGCAATGGTGTGAAGCACGGTCTCCAGCACGCCTGCGCCTTCACCCGCCTTCACTAGATTGACAAAAAGATCGTCGAACTGAAGCGGGTGTCTCGCTAGTGACTCCGCCAGCGTCGAACCCCCTTCAAGCGATCCGCGAACATCATCCAGCATATTTTTCATACGGACGTTTGCTTGGCCGCCCGCAATGATTTCGAACGAGCTGACTAGCGGTACGCCCGACTGCATCATGGTCGCCAGCTGGCGACTGAAGATCGAGATTTCCTTCGCCGAAATCCTCTTGCCGGCCTGACCGAAGAGTGGCTTTGGCTTTGGCTTTACCACGCCGGGGTTGATACCCATTTTGCGCAGCTCAGCTTTGAGAAGATTGGCATTCTTTGCCATCGTCTCGCCCTTCATGCGGGTGCCGCGTTTGTCGAGGCCCTCCCACACGAAAGGAGTCATCGGATTGGGATTGCGGTTAGCGACGGGCTTGGCCCGGACTGCGGCTTTGGTGGCGGCCATAAGGATCAGTCCTTGGTGATACGGTTGATTTCTGCGAGGCTGGTGACGCCGTTGCGGGCTTTCAGCAGTGCCGACTTGCGAAGATCGTTGACGCCGATTCGCTCAGCCTCTGCTCCGATCTGCAATGCGTTACCGCCTTGCAGAACGATCTTCTGAATTTCCTCGGACATTGGCATCACCTGATAAAAGCCGGTTCGGCCCTTGTAGCCCTCGTTACACTCGTCACAGCCGATCGCATCGTACAACGTAAACCCAGCGTCAATGTCTGCTTCCGAAAATCCCTCGGCCAAAAGAGCCGTTTTTGGAAGAATGAGCGGCTTTTTGCAGTCGTGTAGGCGGCGACCCAAACGCTGTGCGATCACCAAGGTGACTGACGATGTAATGTTGTAAGGCGCAATGCCCATGTTCATCAAGCGAGAAATGGTCTGCGGCGCATCGTTGGTATGCAGGGTTGATAGCACTAGGTGACCCGTTTGCGCCGCTTTGATCGCAATCTCAGCGGTCTCTAGGTCGCGAATTTCGCCCACCATAATGACGTCGGGATCTTGGCGCAAAAAAGAACGCAGTGCCGCGGCAAACGTCATGCCGCGCTTGTTGTTCATCTGCACCTGATTGATACCCGCAACGCGTATCTCCACCGGATCCTCAGCGGTCGAAATATTGCGCGCTTCCGTGTTGAGGATGTTGAGCCCGGTGTAGAGCGATACCGTCTTGCCAGAGCCAGTTGGGCCAGTGACCAAAATCATGCCGTAGGGCTTGGCCAGAGCGTCCATGTAGAGCTGCTTCTGAACCTCCTCGTAGCCCAGCATATCGATACCGAGCTTCGCGGCGTTGCCATCTAAAAGCCGCAACACTACCTTCTCACCAAATAGCGTTGGACAGGTAGAGACGCGGAAATCCATCGACTTATTTTTCGACAGATTTAGCTTGATGCGTCCGTCCTGGGGGACGCGGCGTTCAGCGATGTCTAGCGATGACATGACTTTGAGACGCGAGGAAATTCGCGGAGTTAGCTTTACTGGCGGCCTCGCGACGGTTTTCAAAATCCCATCCATGCGCAAGCGCACGCGGAACTCGGTCTCGTAAGGTTCAAAGTGGATGTCAGACGCGCCACGCTTAATCGCGTCCACCAGCATTTTATTCACGAAGCGCACTACGGGCGTGTCGTCAGTACCGACGTTGACGCCGCCGGGATCCTTGTCATCTTCTTCCGTATCACCGAGCTCAAGGTTCTCAAGGCCTTCGGCGTCCTCCATGTCGTCGGCCATGGCGTCGCTGGCCGTCAACGCGATGTCGATCGCCCGCCGAAGTTGCTCCTCATCGACCAAGATAGCTTCGACCGACATGTTGGCCTGGAACTTGATTTCATCCAGTGCACGAATGTTGGTCGGATCAGAAATGCCAACGAACAGGCGATTGCCGCGCTTGCATAGGGGCAGCGCCTGATGATTCGTTATCAGCTTTTCATCGACGAGCTTGATCGGTGCCTGCGCGAAATCAAGCGTCGTCACATCCATGATTGGCATGCCAAACTCAACGCTATTGGCGGCCGCAACTTGGGCGGCGGTCACCAGACGCTTGTCCATCAGGTAGGCGTTTACTGGACGCTTGCTCTTGGCGGCTTCCTCCATCGCGCGGCGTGCATCAGGCTCGGCCAAATGGCCATCCATGACGAGACGCCTGACGATGCCAGTAATGCCTACTAAATTGGCAGTCAGCGCTGCGTTCATTCCTAGCGTCCCCAAAGCGTTGGCGAATCTTTCTGAAATGTACCGCAATTTGTGCGGAGCGGGTATTGTTGTCGCATGATGATGGCGAGCCATGGTTCGCCAGAGCACGACGTCGGGCACTATTCTCGATCACGGTTTGGATGCCATTCTGACATGCGGGTAGCGGTGACGAGTCGCCGGCCGGCGCGAAATCCTTTTCACCTTTAGAGAGTTGATCGTGCGGCTATCCATCATCCTGCCCGCTAAGAACGAAGCCACCGGCCTGCGTCAGACACTGCCGCGACTAAGGGAGGCGTGTCCTGGAGCGGAGCTGATCATCGTCAATGACGGCTCAACCGACGACACGGCTGAGGTGGCTGAGGAGTACGGTGCCACCGTCTTGT
>JBBSIY010000070.1:0-11958 GCA_038257785.1 Lysobacterales bacterium | reverse complement strand
GCCCATGCGGTTGACCATCGAGTTGGTGACAGCTGTGGCGATGATTTCTCGGCGCAGACGGTGGCGCTGCATGTGCTCGCTGAAGCGTTCGCGCAGCGGCTCAGGAAAGTAGCGCGCCAGCTCTTTCGACAGGTAAGGATCTTCCGGCACGTCCGAATCAAGCAGCTGCTGGAAGGCGACGATTTTCGAATACGAGAGCAATATCGATAGCTCGGGACGGGTTAACCCCAGCCCGCGCGCCTTACGCTCGGATATCTCAGCATCCGAGGGCAGGTATTCAAGCGAGCGGTCAAGCAGGCCTTTCGACTCAAGCGTGCGGATAAAGTGCTGCTTCGATCCAAGCCGCGTCACGCTCATGCGCTCCATCAGGCTGATCGCTTGGTTCTGTCGGTAGTTGTCAAACAGCACCAGCTGCGCGACCTCGTCGGTCATTTGTGCGAGCAGGATATTTCGATCCGCCACACTCATTTCGCCGCGCGCAACAGCGTCATTCAGCAGGATCTTGATATTGACTTCGTGATCGGAGGTGTCGACGCCAGCCGAGTTGTCGATGAAGTCAGTGTTCAGCAGCACGCCCGCCTGTGCGGCGTCGATTCGTCCCAGCTGCGTCATTCCCAGATTGCCGCCCTCGCCCACTACTTTGCAGCGCAGCTGGCCGCCATCCACGCGGATCGCGTTATTGGCGCGATCACCGACATCGGCATGCGCTTCGCTGGCGGCTTTGACGTAGGTCCCGATGCCACCGTTCCACAGCAAATCGACCGGTGCCTTCAGAATAGCAGTGAGCAATTCGTTCGGCGGCATGGACTCTGTGGCTGCATCGATTCCCAAAGCGCGACGCGCTTCGGGCGACAGCGGAATGCTCTTCGCGCTGCGCGGAAAAATACCGCCGCCGACCGAGATGAGGCTGCGGTCGTAGTCATCCCAGCTTGATCGCGGCACCGCAAACATGCGCTCGCGCTCGACAAAGCTGCTGGCCGAATCAGGCGTTGGGTCAACAAAGATGTGCCGATGGTCAAACGCGGCGACCAGGCGAATATGCTTGGACAGCAGCATGCCGTTGCCGAACACATCGCCTGACATATCGCCCACGCCAACACATGTGAAGTCCTCAGTTTGGCTGTCGCGACCTAGCGCTCGGAAATGCCGCTTGACCGACTCCCAGCCGCCGCGCGCGGTAATGCCCATGCCCTTGTGGTCATAGCCCACCGACCCGCCCGAGGCGAACGCATCGCCCAGCCAAAATCCGTGTTCTTCTGCAATCGAGTTAGCAATATCTGAGAACGTCGCCGTTCCCTTGTCCGCTGCGACCACCAAATACGGATCATCAGGATCATGCCTCACCACGTTGTCCGGATACGCCACCGCACCGTCGACGAGGTTGTCAGTGATCGTCAGCAGCCCAGTGATGAACAGCCGATAGCAGGCGATTCCTTCGGCCAAAACGGCGTCGCGATTGCCCCCGACGGGCGATCGTTTGACGAAAAACCCGCCCTTCGCGCCAACCGGCACGATCACGGTGTTTTTCACCATCTGCGCTTTGACGAGGCCGAGAACCTCCGTGCGGAAGTCTTCTCGCCGATCCGACCAGCGCAGCCCGCCGCGCGCCACTGGGCCAAAGCGCAAATGCACACCTTCGACGCGCGGGCCGTAGACAAAGATTTCCCTGTATGGGCGCGGCTTCGGCAGGTCGGGGACCAGGATCGGATCAAACTTGAAGCTGATCGTCTCCGCAAAGCGGCCATCGGGCTGCTGGTAAAAGCTGGTGCGCAAGGTGGCACGGATGATCTTGATGAAGCTACGCAAGATGCGGTCTTCGTCGATGCTAGCGACATCGGCGAGCAAACCCGCGAGTGCCGACTCAGCCGCCGCCATTTGCTCAAGTCGCGGCGCGCCGCGTGCCTTGATCACCTCATCGATGTACGGCTGAGCTGTCTCGGACTCACCCGCCAGCGCGCGCAGGTCATGCCCGAAGCATTCCTGTCCGCTGACGATGTCCGCCGCTGATTCCGATCCCGTCGCCGGATGGAACTTCGCCTCAAACAGCTCGACAAGCAGGCGCGCCAGCAGCGGATAGCGGGCCAGCGTCTCTTCCATGTAGGTCTGTGAAAATGGCACCGCCGTTTGCAGCAAAAACTTGCAGTAGCCGCGCAGCATCGCCACGTGCCGCCAGCCCAACCCAGCCAGCAACAGCAGGCGATTGAACGCATCGCTCTCGGCATGACCGCGCCAAATCGCCTCAAACGCGGTGGCGAACGGCTCGCGCAGCCGCTCAACATCGACCTCAAGGCCGCTAGGAGCCTCGATCTCGAAGTCTTGGATGAACAGATTGTCGCCACCGACATGCAGCTCGAATGGATGTTCTGCCAATACGCGCAGGCCCATGTTCTCCATCATCGGTAGCGCATCCGAGAGCGCTATGTCGCTGCCCACCCGAAACAGCTTGATCCGCAGCCCGCCGGATTCAACCCGGTGTAAATGGATACGCAGATCGTCGCTGCCGCGCAGCTGCGCCGCGTGCTCAATGTCATCCGCCGCAATGTCGGGGCTGACCTGCTCGATGTAGCCGGCCGGCAGCGCGCGTCCGAAGCGGTTGGACAGCCGAAGGCCTTTGTCCTCGCCGTGGCGCGCCACGAGGCGCTCGCGCAGCTCGTCTTGCCAGTTGCGCACGATGCTGGCCAATGCGACTTCAAGCGCCGGCTCGTCAACGGTCACTGCGCTGCCGCCGCGCGGCCGAATCAGCAGGTGCAACTGCGCCAGCGGTGACTCGCCGACCTGTATGTTGGTGTCCAAACGCTCGCCGCTCAGAGCGTCTTTGAGCATGGCTTCGATGCGCTTGCGGACGTCAGTGTTAAAGCGATCTCGCGGGATATAGCAAAGTGCCGAGAAGAACCGGCCGTAGCGATCCTGGCGCAAAAACAGCTTGGTCCGCGAACGTTCCTGCAGGCCAAGAATGCCCATCGCTGTCCGCGCTAGCTCTTCGCCACTCGACTGGAAAAGCTCATCGCGCGGCAGGCTTTCCAATATATGTCGCAGCGCCTTGCCGCTGTGGCTGCTGGCCGCGAGGCCCGAGTGCTGCATGACGTGCTCGAAGCGACGCCGAACCAGCGGAATGTCCCACGGCCGCCGGTTGTAGGCGCTTGACGTGTACAGGCCCAAGAAGCGCGCTTCCGCTATGGGCTTGCCACTCTCGTCAAAGCGCAGCACGCCGATGTAGTCCATGTAGCCGGGGCGATGCACGCTAGAGCGCGAATTGGTTTTGGTCAAAATCAAGGCTTCGGCAGTGCCCGACTGCGGCATCGAATGTGCCGCCAAGCTGGTCAGCTTGCGCGGCTTATCGCTGCCTGGTTTGCCATGCAGCAGACCGAGGCCACTCTCAGTCACGCCGCGCAGCACTTCGTCGCCATCGACGGCTGTGACTTCGTATTCGCGATAGCCAAGAAAGGTGAAATGGTCGTCGGCGACCCAGCGCAGAAACTCCTGCGCCTCGTGGCGAGCCGCATCTGAAATGGGCAGCGTGGCGGTGGAGAAACTATCGGCGCAGGCAACCATCTTCGCGCGAATGGCGGCCCAGTCACGCACGCAGACGCGCACATCGGCTAGAGCGGCAAGTATGCTGGCTTCGATGTGCCGCAGCTCGCTTGATTCCGACTGCCGATCAATTTCGATATGCATGATCGACTCAGGTTTGCCGCGCTCACCCAAGGCCAAAATATGCCCACCCGCATCCCGCGCGACCTCGAGTGCGGGATGGATCAAGGTGTGAATTAGCACTTCGTGCGTCGCCAGCGCCATGCTGACCGAATCAACCAGAAAGGGCATATCGTCGTTAACGATTTGCAGAACGCTGTGCGAACTCTCCCAGCCATGCTCGTCCAAGCTGGGATTGAACAGACGTACTTTCGGCGTTTCGGCGCGCCGCTCGCGCAAAAAGTCCAGCATCCCAATCAGCATGCCCGCCCAATCGGCAATGCTGCGGCTGCGGAAGTCATCTTCCGGAATGCGTCGACAGAATGCCTCCGCCAATACGCGAGCATCTTTCATGCGCGGCACCGGCAGCCTCGCCTTAAGCGCCTCCACCAAGTCTTGGAGGGCGGCATGCGTTTCGACCGAAGCAGCATTCATAGCGATTTTGTGAGGACGACGTGGAAGTGGCGCGAAGTCTAGCGCCGAGATGGTGCAACGGCCACCCGTGATGGTGCAGCCGTTTCAGTTCCAGTTCTGTTTGCAGACGATAAAGGCCGACAATTCGTCTGCAAACTCGCCCAACTACTAGCCCTTAGCGCAGCCCGGTCTCGTTGCGACCGATCACCAGGCGCTGAATCTCACTGGTGCCTTCGTAAATTTCGGTAATCTTGGCGTCGCGGAAATAGCGCTCTAGCGGCATTTCCTTTGAATAGCCCATGCCGCCGTGTATCTGAACGGCTTGGTGGGTGATCCACATCGCGGCTTCTGACGCGGTGAGCTTAGCGACGGCTGCCTCGGTGCTGAAACGGCCGCCCGATTTCTCGGTCTGCGCTTTGGCCCATGCGGCGCGCAGGGTCAGCAGCGTGGCGGCGTCGAGCTTGCACTTCATGTCGGCGATTTTCGCTTGGGTCATCTGAAAGGAGCCGATGGGCTGGCCGAAGGCCTTGCGCTCACGCACGAAGACCAAGCAGGCTTCGTAAGCGGCGCGGGCCAGCCCTACCGCCTGGGAGGCGATGCCGATGCGACCGGCATCCAGCACGCCCATCGCGATTTTGAACCCTTGCCCTTCTTCGCCCAGCACATCCTCTGCTGCGACGCGATAGTCTTCGAATTCGATTTCGCAGGTTGCCGACGCGCGAATGCCGAGCTTGGGCTCGGTTTTACCACAGCGAAAACCCGGCAGCGCCGTGTCAATCATAAAAGCGGTGATACCGCGCGCGCCTTTTTCCGGATCGCTCACCGCGAACAGCACGATGTATTTGGCGACTGGGCCAGAGGTGATCCAGCTCTTCTTGCCGGTGACAACGAAGCTGCCATCGGCCTGCTTGACGGCCTTGCAACGCATCGCCGTGGCGTCGGAGCCGGACTGCGGTTCGGTCAGCGCAAATGCACCAATCGCCTTGCCTTCGGCAATGGCACGCACATATTTTTGCTTCTGTGGCTCGGTGCCGAACTTAAGAATTCCGTTGCAAAACAGTGAGTTATTGACCGAAACAATCGTTGAATGCGCACAGTCGGCGTGCGCAATCTCGATCATGGCCAGCACGTAGCTGATTGGATCCATGCCGGCACCGCCGTACTCGGCGGGCACTTCGATCCCCATGAGGCCGTTCTCACCCAGCGTCCGAATGTTATCAAGCGGAAACTCGCCAGTCTGGTCGTGATGCTCCGCACTCGGCGCAATCTTTTCTTGCGCGATCCGGCGGGCCACGTCTTGGATCATTAACTGCTCTTCGGTAAAGGAAAAATCCATGGCCTGCTTCCTGCTTGAAATTAACGCATGAGTTTACAGGCTGACCATGAAAGCTTCATGCAGAGCGGGTGTAGGTCTCAATAGTGAAAACATCCGCCGGTTTGTTTGCTGAGTCACTGACAAGGGACAATGCGCGGATGACCGACATCATCTTAACTACGCTCAATGCCCGCTACGCCCACGCATCGCTTGGGCTGCGCTATTTGCGCGCCAACCTTGGCGAGTTGCGCGAATCATCTGCCATCCGCGAGTTCGTAATCGGCCAGAAGACCGAAGAGATCGTCGAAAAGCTTTTGGCGGAATCGCCGCGCATCGTCGGCATCGGTGTGTATATCTGGAATGTCGAGGAGTCAACGCGCGTGGTTGCCCAGCTGAAAACCCTGGCGCCGGATCTGATCATCGTGTTGGGCGGCCCCGAGGTCAGTTTCGAAATCGACGAACAGCGCATTTGCGCACTCGCCGACTACGTCATCACCGGCTGGGGCGATGTCAGCTTCGCCACCTTGGCAGCCGCGATCATGCGCGACGAGCGACCCGCTCTGCGGGTGATTGCCGGTGTGCAGGCACCGCTTCCGGCGCTGACCATGCCATATGCCGAATACACCGACGAGGATGTTCGGCAGCGCCATCTGTACGTGGAAGCCTCGCGCGGCTGCCCCTTTAAATGCGAGTTTTGTCTGTCGGCGCTGGATAAAACCGCGTGGCCGTTTCCGCAGGACGCGTTCATGGCCGAGCTTGAGTCGCTTTATCAACGCGGCGCACGGCAGTTCAAATTCGTAGATCGCACCTTTAACCTGAAGATTGATGCGTCGCTGCAAATTCTTGAGTTCTTTCTACGCAAACTCGAAGAGGCTCCCGACGATCCGCCGTTCATTCATTTCGAACTGGTGCCTGACCACCTGCCGGAGCGGTTGAAATCAGCCGTGGTGCGCTTTCCGCCTGGAACGCTGCAGTTTGAGATAGGTATTCAAACCTTCGATCCCGAGGTGCAGGCGCGCGTGTCGCGCCGGCAGAAGAATGACGTGGCGCGCGACAACCTGCTGTGGCTGCGCGCCAACACGCAGGCCCATCTCCATGTCGATCTGATTGCAGGCTTGCCGGGCGAGAGCGTCGAGCAGTTCGCTGCGGGCTTCGATCAGCTGGTTGCGCTGGCACCTCACGAGATCCAATTCGGCATCTTGAAGCGCTTGCGCGGCGCGCCCATAGCGCGCCACACCGCGGCGCACGCGCTGCGCTTCAATCCAGATCCGCCGTACAACATCCTGGCGACCGACGTGATCGATTTCGCCACGATGCAGCGCCTCTCTCGCTTCTCGCGCTACTGGGACATCATCGCCAACTCCGGTCGCTATCTCCGCACGCTGCCGCGCCTGCTGGGCGACGCGCCGTTTGCGCGCTTCTTCGCGTTCACCGACTGGCTATATGCGGAGACCGGTCAAACCCATGCGCTGGCACGCGAAAGGCTCGTGCATCTTATCTACGACTATTTATGTCGTGATTCGGCAGCGGACTGCGAAGCAATCGGCGTCGACCTCGCTTCCGACTACCACGCAGGAGGCGGACGTAGCCGCCTGCGTTTTGAGTCTGCCGATGTCGCATTGCCAAAGCCACGTGAGCGACGTCAATCGGGCGGCGCGACGCCGAAACGACAGTCGCAACATTTAGTGGGCGCCCAGTAGCTGATATCAGGACCCGCTGTCGTCTTTGCGACTGCGGCGGTGGTCGTGGCGATCAGGACGAGAGCAGGCCAAGCTTGTCCATCCCCGCCCGCCCACTGCCCGCCGCTATCATCCCAAGCACGCGCGCAGGTTCGGCGTCGAGCATGTCCCACGTAAAGCGCCACACCCAGTTCTGATCATTCATGGTGCCAGGGGTGTTCATTCGGTGACGTGCGGGCAGACCGAGCACGTCCTGCAGCGGGAACACGGCGACATTGGCGACCGAGTTGCAGCAGGCGCGAATCATGCTCCAGTGAATGTCGTGTTGGTTGGCCGCAAGGTAGGTCCCCGCGTAAGCGCGTTCTCGACTGCTGGCGGTGTCCCACCAGCCGCGCACGGTGTCGTTGTCGTGGGTACCGGTATAGGCGACAAAGTTGCGGCCCCAGTTGTGCGGCAGGAACTCATCGGTGGCGTCCGAGCCAAATCCGAACTGCAGGATTTTCATACCGGGAAAATCAAACGCATCGCGGAGCTGCACCACGTCAGGTGTGATCAATCCGAGGTCTTCCGCCACGATCGGCAGTTCGCCCAGCTGACGCGCGATAGCGTCGAAAAGCGCGCGCCCAGGACCCGGCACCCAGACCCCTTCTTCAGCGGTCGGACACGAGGCAGGTATCTCGTAATAGGCAGCAAACCCACGAAAGTGATCGATGCGAAATACGTCCACTTGGTGCAGCGCGCGACGCAAGCGTGATGCCCACCAAGCGTAATCTTCTGCCGCCATCTTGTCCCAGCGATAAAGCGGGTTGCCCCAGCGCTGACCGGTCGGTGCCATCGAGTCCGGCGGGCAGCCAGCGACAACGGCGGGCTGGAACTCCGCATCCAACAAGTAGAGGTCGGGCCGCGCCCAGCAATCGGCACTGTGATGCGCGATGAAGATCGGCAGGTCGCCCATGATCGCGACGCCATGCGCGTTGGCGTAGGCCTTAAGCGCAACCGCCTGCGTATCAAAGCACCACTGCACAAACGACCAGAAGCGCACTTCGTTTGCATGCGTCGAACGGGCGACTCGCAGCGCCGCAGCGTCCCGACAGCGCAGCGCGACGGGCCAATCCCACCAAGGTTTGCCGTCATGCGCGGTCTCCAACGCCATGAACAGCGCATAGTCGTCGAGCCAGTCGGCCTGCTCGGCAGACCATGTTGAGAAGGCCGCTTTTTGACTCTCTGATGCACCTGCAGAAAAGCCAACTTCGGCAGCGCGCAGCTGGGCCAGTCGCCACGGCACTGCGCCATGAAAATCGACGCGCTGCGGTAAGAATCCATTGACAGGCAGCGCCGGCGTTGGCAACCAGCCGAGTTCAACCAGCGGCTCCAAGGCCACCATCAGCGGACTGCCTGCAAACGCCGATACGCTTTGATAAGGCGAGTTGCCGGGCCCGATCGGGTTGGTCGGTAGCCACTGCCAGATACGCTGACCCGCCGAGGCCAACCAATCGACGAAATGATACGCGTCCGGCCCAAAATCACCGATGCCGTGAGGTCCGGGCAGCGATGTTAGGTGCAACAGAACGCCAGAGCTGCGCTGGTGCAGATCAATCATGAAGAGGTCTCAGTAGAGGGTGCGCTGCGTAACAGCAGCAGGGAGCGTGCGGGAGCAACGAGGCTGTTCTGAAGCGGGGTTTCGTTAGCGGCCGGAAAACTGAGGGCGCTGCTATCGAGCACTCGCTGCCAGCCACCGGTGACCAATCCAAAGCGTGTTTCCTGAGCCGAGGGGTTGAATATCAGCAGCAGTGAGTGTGACGCCGATTCCGACGCAAGCAGCCGGCAGGCAAAGGCGTGCTGGCTGCTGTCGTTCCAGTCGCTGACCTGCATCGACATGCCCGCTGGGTTGAGCCACTCAATCGTGTGTTGGTCGCTGCCGGACGAATGACTGACAAACCATTTGGCGTTGCGCAGCAGCGGCTCGCTGCGGCGTAGGCGAATCAGCTCGCTTACGAATGCCTGCGTGTCGGACTCGGCACCTTCCCAGTCGATCCACCCCAGCGGGCTGTCCTGACAATACGCATTGTTGTTGCCGCCCTGGCTATTGCCGAGCTCGTCGCCGGCGTACAGCATCGGCGTTCCCTGGGCGAGCAACAGCGTTGCCAGCAGCGCGCGTCGAACGCGACGACGCGCATCGATGATGGCTGGATCTGCGCTGGGGCCTTCAACGCCAAAGTTGGCGCACACCTCGTTGTCGCGACCGTCGCGATTCTGCTCACCGTTAAACCGGTTGTGCTTCTTCGAATAGCTCACCACGTCCGCTAGAGTGAAGCCATCGTGCGCGCTGACGAAGTTGATACTGGCGCTGGGCCTGCGGTGACTATGATGAAAAAGGTCGCTGGAGGCGGTAAATCGCCGCGCAAATTCGCCGCGCGTAACGCCGCAGCTAAGCCAATAGCTGCGGACGGCATCGCGGAAGCGATCATTCCAGTCGAGAAAACCGGCAGGAAATCGCCCTGCCTGATAGCCGTCTGGACCGCCATCCCACGGCTCTGCGATCAGTCGAACATTTGCTAACACGGGATCTTGCCGCAGCGCGACGAAGAATGCGGCGTCCGGGTCAAAACCATGTTTGCCGCGGCCAAGCACCGGCGCCAGATCAAAGCGGAAGCCATCGACGCCCATCACTTCGACCCAGTAACGCAGGCTGTCAAGAACGAATTGAGTAACGCGCGGATGTGCCACCGCCAGCGTATTGCCGCAGTGGCTGTAGTTCTCGCAGCGGCTCCGGTCGTCAGGTTTGAGCAGGTACCAGCTGGCGTTATCGAGCCCGCGAAAGCTGATCGTCGGGCCGGCTTCACTGCCTTCAGCGGTGTGGTTGAACACTACGTCGATCACCACTTCTAACCCGTGCGTATGCAGGTCGGCGACCATCTGCCGAAATTCGGCCCGCATCAAGGTCGGATTGTCGCGATGGCTGCTCAAGCGCGGATCAGCGCTGAAGAAGCCGAGGGTGTTGTAGCCCCAATAATTGGCAAGCCCACGCTGCGCGAGGTGCGGTTCGTCGAGGCTGTAGTGCACCGGCAGCAGTGACAGCGTGGTCACACCCAGCTTTTTCAGATGGGCGATAGCGGCCGGATGCGCCAATCCAGCATAGGTGCCCCTGAGCGCCGCCGGTATGTCCGCTAAGGTCTTGGTGAATCCCTTGACGTGAACCTCATAGATAACGACCTCGGAAGTCTCATGATGCGGTCGATTCAACATTGCGGGCGCGATTGAATCTGGCTCGGCAACGCGCGCCTTCAGCGCGTGCAGCGCGTTGTCGCGAGAGTCAAAAGAACGGGTGCCGTCGGGGTGGCCAAGCGCGTGCCCATGATGCTCGTCGTACCAGACGAATCGACCAACTATCTCGCGCGCACAAGGATCCAGCAGCAGCTTGTTGGGATTGAAGCGCTGCCCCGCGTCAGGATCGAACGGACCGTGCGCGCGCAGGCCGTACACCAAGCCGACGCCCAGACCAGGAAGCAGTCCGTGAAACACCCCGTTGATCGGGCCAAAAAGCGGGTAGCGCTTGAGCTCACGCACGCCGCCTGCATCAAACACGCATAGCTCGATGCGCTCAGCGTGCTCAGAAAAAACCGCGACGTTGACGCCGCCATCGACAGCGTGACCGCCAAATGGAAACGGCCTGTGGGAGAACAGTTCGGCTGGCAACGATGTGTTCATGCCGGCAGCAGAAACAAAGTCGAGAGCGGCGGCAGCGTCAGCGCAAGCGAGTGCGCCCTGCCCTGCGCTTCGACCGCTTGCGTGCGCAGCAGGCCCGCGCCATTTTCAGCGCTATTGCCTACGCCGCTGCCGCCGTAGTCGCGCGAGTCGGTGTTCAGTGCTTCGCGCCACGTCGTATGCGTTGCCGGCACGCCGATTCGGTACTCATAGCGCGGCACGGGCGTAAAATTACAGACGATCAGCGCGCAGTTTCCGGCCTCGTCCCGGCGCGCCCATGCAATGACGGAGTTGCCAGAGTCACCCGCTTCGATCCAGTCAAAACCAGACGCTTCGCAGTCGCGCCGATGCAGCGCGGACACGCTGGTATACAGGTGGTTGAGGTCGCGGATCAAACGCTGCACGCCCGCATGCCGCGTGTCGTCAAGCAGATGCCAAGGCAGCACACGCTCGTGACTCCATTCGTTGGGCTGCGCAAACTCTTGACCCATGAACAACAGCTTCTTGCCGGGGTGCCCCCACATGAAGCCGTAGTAGGCGCGCAGGTTGGCGAAGCGCTGCCAGTCGTCCCCCGGCATTTTGCCGAGCATTGAGCGTTTGCCGTGGACCACCTCGTCATGCGAAATAGGCAGGATAAAGTTTTCGCTAAAGGCATAAACCAGACCAAAACTTAGCTTATCGTGATGCCAGCGGCGATTGATCGGATCTTCTTGGATGTAGCGCAGCGTGTCGTTCATCCAGCCCATATTCCACTTGTAGTGGAACCCGAGACCGCCGGCGTCGGTCGGCGTACATACGCCCGGAAACGCCGTCGATTCTTCCGCTGCGGTGATCGCGCCGGGCGCACGCAGACCGGCTTCCTGATTAATCTGCTTGAGCAGCGAAATCGCCTCGAGATTCTCGCGGCCGCCGTCGATATTCGGCAGCCATTCGCCTGCTTTTCGCGAGTAGTCGCGATACAGCATCGAAGCCACGGCATCGACACGCAGGCCGTCGATTCCGCGCTCCAGCCAAAACAGCGCACTGCCGAGCAGAAAACTGCGCACCTCGGTGCGGCTGAAGTTGTAGATCAGCGTGTTCCAGTCCTGGTGAAAACCTTCGCGGGGATCGGCGTATTCGTAGAGTGCCGTTCCGTCGAACTGCGCGAGACCGAAT
>JBBSIY010000069.1:0-12088 GCA_038257785.1 Lysobacterales bacterium | reverse complement strand
TTCGAGGTCAAGTAGGGTTGCGGGTGCGAGCACCGCATCCAGCGCGGCGGTGGTGCCGGGGTCCAGCACCTCGCCGTAGCGAGTCGCGCGGAGGGTGGTTGAAAAATCGCCGTAGCTCCAGTCAACCACCGCGCCGAACTTATCCTTCGGAGTGCCCTGCTCAAGGGTCAGCACGTTGACCCTGTCAAACAGCGGCGGCGGCGGCGAAAGCGCATCCAGCGCCTGCGTGCGCGGCACGCGGGTGACCTCCGTGTCGTTGTAGTTGCCAAGCAGGGTGAAGGCGAACGCGCCCGCTGACTCGGTGACCCACGGCCAGCTAAGCACGACGTCGATGCCGTGGGTTTCGGTGTCAACGCCGTTGATAAAGAACCGCCCGCCGCCGATACCGATGAAGCCCTGCTGGGTCAGGAAATCACGGACGTTGTTTTGCGTGAGGTTTTCTGACAAAACAATTCTGTCGTCTATGTCGATTTGGTAGGCGTCCACAGTGAGTGAAACGGAACCAAAGTTGGCTACAAACCCAAACGAAGTGTTGAAGGATTCCTCTGCGTCAAGCGACTGCGCGCCAAGCGCCACGGCGACTGGGTCGGCGACCGGAAACGTGGTGATATCGAACGGCACGCCGTTGATGAAGTTGGTCGACGTAGCGGTGAAGAACTGCTGCTGCGGTGACGGTGCGCGAAAGCCGTTCTGCAGCGAGCCGCGAAAGGCAAAGCTGTCGGTCACGTCAAAGCGCAGCGCCAGCTTGCCGGTGGCGCTGCTGCCGAAGTCGGAGTAGTCCTCCAAGCGTACCGCCGCCGAGCCGAGCAGGCGCTCGGTCAAATTGGCCTCCAGATCGATGTAGGCACCCACCGCGTTGCGGCTTTCGTCAAGCGCGTTGGAGGGCCGGAAGCCGGGGAATACCTGCGCGCCAGACTGCGTTGGCGTCCCGTTGGGCAGCAGCACGCCGCCGTTGCGGAACGAGTCGGGCTCGCCTGCCGAGATCGAGTAGCTCTCGCGGCGCGCTTCAAGTCCAGCGGCGATGTTAAGCGGCGAGGCTAGGTTGCCGACATCGACGCTGCGGACGCCAGAAAAATTAAACACGAACTGATCGTAGGCGAAGCCGCCGGCGTCAAACACCGTGCCGCTGGTCGGGCCGAGCGAGGCGTTGAGCGTGTTCTCAATGGTGAAGTCGGTGCTGTTACGGCCCCACACCAACGAGGTATCCATCGACCATTCGCCCCATTGCCACTCAACGCCGTAGGCGGCGCTGTAGTCAGTGACGTCCGGCGCGATAATCGGCAAATAGCCGTCAGGATAGATTTGCACGACGTTGCGGGCATCGAGCGCGCGGCGGAAGAAACCCGCCGACCGCGCTTCGCGATCCTGCGCACTCGCCCAGCCGTAGGCACGCGCGCCAGAGGCGAGGTCAAAACCAAAGTTGGCAAACACCGTGAGCTGCTCGACCTCGGGCTCACCGTACCAAGCGTTGAAGCGATCGATGCCAACTTCACGCGGATCGAACGCGCCGTTGAGCAACGGATACTGCTGACGCACGTCGTAACCGCCTCGCTCGGTGCGGTCTTGATCCTTGTATTCGAAACTCACGGTCAGGTGACCTGAACCGCCGAAGCCAAAGCCCTTCCAACCTCCGACTGTCACGGTCTCGCCATCGCTCACGTCGCGACCGATGCTGGACGGTGCCGGCCACGTTGCGCCGGCTGGCGCGTCACCCACGGGGACGTCATAGCTTGACTCGCGCTGGCCATAGCTAACGCTGGCCGAGCCGCCCTCCGCATCACGCCGCAGCAGCACGTTGATGACGCCGGCGATCGCGTCCGAGCCGTACTGTGCGGAGGCACCGTCGCGCAGTACTTCGATCGTGCTGACAGCCGCTGAGGGAATAGTGTTGAGGTCCACCGCCGCCGCGCCGCGCCCCACGGTGCCGTTGACGTTCACCAGTGACGACGCGTGACGTCGCTTTGAGTTCACCAGCACCAGGGTTTGGTCGGGTGACAATCCGCGCAAAGTTGCCGGGCGAATGGTGTCGGAGCCGTCGGCAAGGCCTGGTCGCGGAAAATTGAACGAGGGCAGCGTGATCGAGAGCGCCTGATTGATCTCGTTGACGCCGCCTCGTGCGAGCTGCTCAGCATCGACTACATCCACTGGCACCGCGGTGTCGGTAATCGAACGGCCGGCGACGCGGGTGCCGGTGACCACCACCTGATCTAGCGCCTTAGCGGTCTCTTCGGGAGCAGTCTGAGCGAGAGCGACGCCGGCAGACCCGACCAGAGCGAGGCCAATAGCGATAGAAAGTGCGGAGCTTTTCATGAGCGGTAATCCCCAGTGATGAGTATCGTGATCAGCAGCGAAGGCAGCCGTGAAACATAACCAAGAAGGTCGTGATGTTTGAGTGACACCGCAGTGAGTGTGTCGGCGGTCCAAGCACTTGACTCCGAGGGAGCATCCGCCTCCTGCGGTGTTCTCGCAAGCAGCCGCTCGTTCAACTGTCAGCGGCCGTCGTCGATCGCCCAATCGCATGCAGCGAGCCCCAGCCACACGTCCATTCGATCGCCAGAAAAAGCGCTAGCGGACTTGTGAAAGTCACGTGACGGCGCTTCAATGGCGCATGCCGCATCCCCCTTGCGGTGGAGAGGACATCATGTTCGAGCGTTTTTCCCGCAGCTGGCAGCTGGTCAAGGCCAGCGCATCGGTGCTGTCGCACGATAAAGAGCTGCTGGTATTCCCTGCCGTATCGGCAATCGCCACCTTGATTGTCGGTGCCTGTTTCGTACTGCCGATGTTCGGCATGGGAGGCTTTGATCAGCTCGACAGGGTCGCCAATGGTGAGGCCGGTATCGGCATGTATCTATGGGCTTTCGCGCTGTATTTTTCGCAGTATTCGGTGATCTTTTTCTTCAACGCGGCGCTCGTTGGCGCGGCGATGATCCGCCTCGAAGGCGGTGACCCGACCGTTGCTGATGGCTTCCGCATCGCGTTCGGCAAGATCGGTCCGATTCTTGGCTATGCCGCCATCGCGGCCACCGTTGGCGTGATTCTGCGCATGATTCAAGAGCGCGCCGGCTTTATTGGCAAGTGGATTGTCGGATTGCTGGGCGTCGCGTGGACAGTCGCCACCTTCATGGTCGTGCCCATTTTAGTCACCCGCGACGTTGGACCACTGCAGGCGGTGAAAGACAGCGCCGTGATGTTGAAGCAGACCTGGGGCGAGAACGTCATCGGCCAAGGCGGCATCGGTCTGGTGTTCGGCCTGATTCACGTTCTGCTGATCGTTGCTGGCATCGCGCTGTTTGTGGGGGCGGCAATGACCCAAAGCGTTGCGCTAATGGTGACCACCGGTATCGCCGTCATCGGTGTGATCATGCTGGTCGCACTTATCCAGTCAGCGCTGGCCGGCATCTACTCGGCTGCGCTTTACCGCCACGCCAGCGGTGAGTCGGCTGGCAATAGCTTCAGCCCGCAGCTGCTGCAGAACGCCTTCGCGCCGAAGTAGCGTTACTCGCACCAATGCCAGCGCGCACGTCCGCGCTGGCATTGGATGTGATCTCGCGCGCCACCGTCGCAAAAATTTTCGAGACGGCGAAAGGTCGACGCTGCTTGCGTCGCCTACGGTCTGGCATCACGGCACAAAAATGGTCAGGTCTCAGCCTTGCGTCAGCAGCGCGATCTCCCGCGCCTCAGCCTGTAGCTGAAGTTCAAACTTCCCATAATTTGAAAAATGCAGGTGCAGAAACACCTTGCGCTGGCTGTCTACGTATAGCGTACGGAGCGCGCCCGATGTCTTACGGGGACTGCCAAGTTCAGGAAACAGTCCTGTCGCGATCATTAGCCGCAACACTCCAGCAGAAACGAAGCTGTATTTGGCTTGGCCGCGAAAAAGTGCGTCGGCGATCCTCTCCAGGTGAGTTGGGTCGAGGTCGCTCGGGGTCAGATTGCTTCGACCCACGGTCGGCACGTGGAGAAGTTCGACGAAGGAAACCAGATCAGCATGCCGTGGACCAAAGCCAATTTTGGCGAACGTACGATGGTAGCGGCGTCCGTCGCCTGTGTACTGAGGGAGCAGAAAAGGATGGTGAATTCCGTGCGTTCGCCAAAATCCCGCCCCGTCTTCGTGGTAGTCGAAGAGGCGAGGAAACATCAGGCTCGTTTCGACGTCGGCGGCATAGTTCGCGTCCAAGCCAACAAACATAAACGTCGCCGACTCTGGCGCTATGCCTTGATAGGGCTTGGTCTCGAACAGCGTTGTCAGGCGCTTGCTGGGGTGTGGCTGGTACATCGGGTGCCCCCGAGGTTGAACGACGCGCTTATTGCGAGGAGGAAGTTAGGTGTGCATCTGGATCGCGGCGCTGACGCGACGCGCTGAGGCTAGGTGGGCGAATTGAAACCGAACGCCCACTTCCAAGTGTCGCCACTCTTTACGTAGACGGTGCTGGCGTAGATCTTCTGTCCGCCGATGTCCTGTTCACCACAGGTGCCCTCGACCACGCCGATGACTGTGAGGACACCGACGGTCGGCGAAATCGCGGTGCCGGTGCCGTTGGTCAGCGTGACGTTCGTGACATCACAGGCGGTGCTCGTCCAATCCTTCGTCGTAGCCGCCTTGTCCGCGAAGAAGGTGCCGAACAGGTTGACGAAGGCGATGTTGTCAGACGTCAGCTCAGCGATCAGTTCGGCATCGTGCGTTTTCCATGCTCGCCAAATTGCTTCTTCGACCGCCATGAGCGCATTGGTGATCGGATCTGATTGGGTAGCGAGGAGTGCCGGCACCTCAGCTGCATGGGTGGTCGTTGCAGCGTGGCTACCATCATTGGGTACAGCGGCCGCAGGTGGCGCAGCGAAATCGAAGATCGGAATTGCGCCACGGAAAGCTGCCTGCCAGCGCGTGCCCTCACGGACCCACACGGTTGCCGCGCGCACGGGGCTGGGAATTTCTTCAACCGCGCCAAGCACGCTGCAGCGCCCTTGCATGGTCGACACATAGGTCAGGACGTAGGCGCTGCTGTCGATTTTCAGCAGCTCCGGTGCGCTCAGCGCTGCGGCCTTTTCGACTTCGCACTTCACGCCGCTGATCATCGTGATGACAGCGGCTTTATCGAGGCGCGCGCCCGCCTTCTGAACCACCAGCTTGTCGCTGAAGAAGTGCGAAAAGAAGTCGCTGTTGCCTTCAAAATAGGCTTGGTGAGCCCGCTTCTCCATCGCAAGCAGTGCTTCAATCGTTGGCTCAGTTGCAACCGATGTGGCGCTGATTGCTTCATCGGTTGCTCCACTGTCGGCGGCTGTTGCGCAAGGGAATAGCGCCACGCCGGCCAACAGAAGCAGCGAAACGCACCATGCATTGGTTGTCATTGAGGTCGCCTTGATAGTCGCGCTATCGGATTGAAAGATGGGTGCTGTGGAGGGTTGCGCAGCTGCAAAAATGCGCGGAGAACTATCGTCATCGATCGTGCTCCCACGCTGCCAATTGGGCAAGTAACAGTTCCCAGTCGATCTCACACCTTCCACGTTATGCAGCGTGGATCTGCCCGAGGCATTCGAAAAATGCTTCTTCATTCTGTAATTTCTCAATTGCCTCCAGCGCAGAATTAGCTGGCGATTGGCCCGATTTAATCGGCCCATGTTCAGCTGCGATCCGTAGTCTGGACAAGCGATACTGGATCGCCACACTGGACACTCTCTATGCCCGTTTCCCGCAGCAAGTCCGCTAAGCCCGCCGCGAAGAAGGCACAGGCAAAAAGCACTGGTTCGAAGACTTCAGCGACTGCGAAGAAGTCCGCCACCAAAAAAGCGGCATCTGAAAAAAGTGCAGCAAAGAAAGTCGCGGTGAAGAAGGCGGTTGCGAAAAAGCCGACCGCAAAAAAGACTGCGACCAAGAAAGTAGTGGCAAAAAAAGCCGCGCCGACTAAGGCAAATGCGAAGAAACCCGTTGCTAAGAAAGCGGCAACCAACAAGGCAGCTGCAAAAAAATCAGTAGCGAAGAAGCCGGCTGCGAAGAAGGCAGTGGCAAAGAAGGCAGTGGCAAAGAAGGCAGTGGCAAAGAAGGCAGTAGCCAAGAAATCGGTGGCCAAAAAATCAGCAGCGAAGAAGTCGGCTCCAACGAAGGCAGTCGTAAAAAAGGCAGTAGCGAAGAAGTCGACCCCGAAGAAGGCAGTGGCAAAGAAGTCGGCCGTGAAGAAACCAGCAGCCAAGAAATCAGTAGCGAAGAAACCAGCAGCCAAGAAATCAGTAGCGAAGAAAGCTGAAGCAAAGCGACCGACACCTGCATCGCGAGCGCCAGCTAGCAAGGCGTCAACCAAGCCGGTCGTCACCAAGACGCCGAAGGCCCCGCGCAAACCAAAGATGATCACGGCAGAGCAGGCGATGGCCAATACGCAGGCATTGTTGAAAGCCAAGCAGGAAGCGGCGCGTCTGCCCCCGTCGTATCCGACGTCTGATCCCGTCCACCCAGGGCATCACAGCAGCTTTGTGAGTCACGCCGCTGTCGATGGTGCGGGCGTCGCTCATTCGGGTGAAGTCAACATCACCGCGATCCATGGCCAGTCTTCGGCGCTGGCGCGCAACGACCAAGGCAAGCGGAGCAAAGGCTAAGCCGCGGTTCTCAGCGCTGTCGGTTTGACCGCACGCGTCGGGTGCGGTCAGCCGCAGGCTGTGCGACGTTTATCGGCGCTTGCCTTCGCATCGCGTTGGTGTACGGAGTCCTGATGGAGATGCCGGCGCTGCGAAGCAGTTAAGTTCGTCTCCCGCGTTGGCGTGACTCTTGCGGATGCGAGCGGCGTGCGACGGCTTCGGGCTGCGGTGTGCAGGTCTGCAGCGCCACTCTCTGATAATTCAGAGAGCCGCCGTCAGCCGCCGTAGCTGCCGCGTGTAAACGCGCCAGCGGATTACTTGGGCGACGAACAAGCCGAACAGGATGTAGCCGGGCAGTCCCAGCCAGTGCCCATCGCGCATCTGCTGCGGCAAGAAGGTTGCGAGCAAAAATGAGAGCAGGCAAAAACTCGCAACGATGAGCCAATTGGTGCGATTGTGTTTTGCCTGCATCAGCTCGATCGCCGAGAAGTTCATGCGGCTCGCAAGGGTTGCTGCGCGACCAAACAGCAGCGCCATGAGAATCGCCATGCTGCCGTAGCCCACGGCAAATATTTGGAACATGACCAGAATTTCGGTTGAACTTTGTATAGTAAAACTGGCCGGCAGCCAGCCGTTGGTGACGGCATGGAAGAACCCTGTGAACACCATTTTTAGCGGGTACACAAAAATCAGCAGCACAAACACCAAGGTCAGACTTAGGCGGTTCGACACTTCATCGTCGAGACCAAACCATCGGCTCCACTTGGCGTGTGATGACCAGAACTGAGCAATGAGTTGGAAGCTGAGCGCATAGGCTGGAATTTGCTTCAACGCAGCGATCAGTTCGCCGATGCTACTTGGGATGCTGTCGCCTGAAATTACGAGCAAGGTCAAAGCGAATGCAAAAGAAGCATCAACGAACGCCTCAAGCCGCGTCACCTTGTCGCCACGTTCGATGCCGATTGCGCTGAGCGGTGAAGTCATCCGCATGCTGCCCGAGAAGCCAGAGCGAACGCTATCACGGCATGCGGTGCCCCAGCGCGACTTCGCCAATCGGTGTGCGCATCGTCAGGTCGATCGTTCTGTCGCTTGGCACTGCCTAGCGCAGCGGGGCGACTCGGGAACGGATCAGATATTGTCTCTGCATGTCGATCACTATTCGCAGCGTGTACCAGTTGTTCCGCCGGGCCTTCCAGATCTGGCTTGAATCTCAGGCGTTTGTATACGCCGCGGCACTGGCGTTCTTCACCGTTTTCTCGATCGCACCCGTAATGATTGTCGCGGTGGCGGTAGTCGGCGTGGTGCTGGGCGACGAGGCCGCTTCGGGGCAGATTCTGGCCGAGCTGCAGGGCGCTATCGGCACACAGGCGGCGGAGTTTGTGCAGGTTGCGGTGCAGAACGCGCAGCTCGATGCCAGCGGCATTTGGGCCACGGTGCTCGGGGTCGGTTTGATCATCGTCGGGGCCACCACCGTATTCGCGCAGATGCAGACAGCGCTGAACGCGATTTGGGACGTGCGGCCGAGACCAAATAGCAGCGGCCTGTTGCGTTTGCTGCTGGCACGATTGATGTCGCTCACGGTGCTGCTGGCGATTGGCTTCGTGCTGCTGGTGTCGCTGCTGATCAGTATCGCGGTGCAAGTGGTAGTCACGTACGCAGAAGGCTGGCTGCCGATGAGCGATAGCCTGCTGATGGTCGCCGACGTCAGTCTATCGTTGTTGGTTATCACGGTGCTGTTTGCCGCGATCTTCCGCATCCTTCCTGATGTGGTGCTCAGCGTTCGCGATGTGTTGCCTGGCGCCGTGCTCAGCGCCGTGCTGTTCACGCTGGGACGCGCCGTGATCGCGGAATACCTCGCGCGTTCGGCACCGGGCTCGGCTTACGGTGCCGCAGGCTCGCTGGTGATGCTGCTGATCTGGGTTAACTACTCCTCGCTTATTTTGCTGTTCGGCGCTGCCTTCAATCGCGCGTGTCTGGAGTACCGCGAACAGCCCATCCGGTCACGACGCGGCGCGGTGCGAGTGAAGCGCGAAATCCTCGGAAGTACGCCTCCGCAAGAAACCGAAGCGTGAATTCTGCTTGGGCCCGACTGAGCCACTACGCGACGACGTGGCAGGCGTGTCGCCGTTCGCCACGTATGCTGTGCTGATCTGCCGATACAGCGAGTCCAGCGATGATCCGCATCCTTCTTTATCGCGAGCAAAGTCAGGAGCTGCTCACGGGCGGCGCTGAGCTTCTGCAGCAATGGCAGCCCGAGCTAGGCGATGTGCTGTGGATGGATCTTGCTGACAATCCGCCCATCGAAGAGGCGGAATTGTTGACGACGAAGCTGCAGCTGCATCCGCTGGCGGTGCAGGACGCGCAGCGCTCGCGACATCAGCCCAAGGTCGAGTTCTTCAAGCAGTTTGTGTTTGTTTTGCTCAAGGGGCTGGGACCCGATACGCCTAGCTTCGAGTTCAAGACCATCCAGATTGCGATGTTCATCGGGGCCGGCTTTCTCGTCACCCGCCACTCCGGCCCGTCGCCCAGCATCGACCGATTGTGGCAGCGTGCGGCCAGCGATCTGGCCTCTTTCAAGCGCGGGCCAGACCACCTTGCGCTGGATCTTTCGCGCATCTCGGTTGATCGCTACCTTGAGCGCCTGTTGACGCTAGAGCCGCGGCTAGAGGCCATAGAGAACGACATCGTCAAGCACCCGCGTGATGAGCTGCTGGCAGAACTGCTGGCGTATAAGACTGATCTGCGGCAGTTTCGGCGAGTGCTTACCTATCACGTCGGGGTTTACCACGAATTGCTGAACCATCCGACCAAGATGGTTGGCGAGAATGTGATCCACGAAACCCGCGACGTTTACGAGCACCAAGAGCGTGCGAGCAGTTTGGCGACACTCTACTTTGATATGGCCAGCGATCTGGTCGATGGCTACATCTCGCTTTCGTCGCACCGCCTCAACAACATAATGAAGGTGCTGACCATCGTCACCGCCATCTTTGTACCGCTGAGCTTTCTCGCCGGCATTTACGGCATGAACTTTGAGAATATCCCGGAGCTGCGGTCGCCAACCGGCTACTTCATCCTGCTTGGCGTGATGGCCTCGATTGCCAGCGTCTTGCTGCTTACGTTCAGGCGCAAGGGCTGGCTGTAGTGGAGTCAGGCAGCCGACCGTGGAGCGGGTTGACACGGCCGTCATTGCGCCCTGTCACTACAGCTGCGATTTGATAGGCAGGATCACGGCTTCCATTAGTTTTTCGCGCCACGGACGGTTGGACCAAATTTCGTACGTGTACTGGTGAGTGGGCTTTAAATCGGCCTCAAAGACCCTGCTCATCTGCTGCGCGAACTGACGATCGTAGATGTTTAGGTTGGCTTCGTCATTGAGCTGGAACGAGCGCATGTCAAAGTTGGTGGAGCCGACCGAGACCAGCACTGAATCGATAATCAGCATCTTGTTGTGGAACATGGTCGGCTGGTATTCGTAGATCTCGACGCCAGCCAGCAGCAGCTCACCCCACTGCGACTTGGAGCCGATGCGCACGACGGTTGAGTCGATGTGCTTGCCGGGAACGATCACGCGTACGCGCACGCCGCGCTTGCGTGCGTCAATCAGCGCCTGAATGGCCAGCGGGTCCGGCACAAAGTAGGCCGCTGCGAGATCGATGCTCTGCTCAGCTGCGGCGATCGCCATTAAATACATCAGGTGCATGCTCTCGCTGCCGCCTGCGGGCGAGGCGACGAACACGTGCGCAGCCTGGTTGCCGACAGGCTCCAGATCAGGGAAGTAGCCCTCGCCATTGAGGACAAGGCCCGTGGTCTTTATCCAGTTGTCGTTAAAGGCGGCCTGCATCTGCGCAACGGTGGGCCCTTCAATTCGAAAGTGCAGGTCGCGCCAGTGCTCTGGATCTTGCGCGTGGCCTTCCCACACGTCCGCAATGCCGACGCCGCCGGTGAAGCCAACCTTGCCGTCGACGACTAGCAACTTTCGATGGGTCCGATTGTTCATGCGGCCGAGGTTGTACCACTTCAGCGGTCGATAGCGGACAAGCTCAACGCCAGCGCTCTTCATGGCGTCGAGCATAGCCTCGTCCATCTTGGCGCTGCCGACCCAATCGACCAGCATGCGCACCTCAACACCGGCCTTCGCCCGCTCTGACAGCGCATCCGCAAATTCTTTGCCGACGGCTCCTGACCAGTAGATGTAGGTTTCGAAGGTGATCGTCTTCTGCGCCGAACGGATCGCCTTCAGCATGGCCGGGAATATTTCGTCGCCGTTGTTAAGCGCCTCTACCGAGTTGCCCTGCAGAATCGCCGGCCCCAATAGGACTGACATTTCACGAACGAACTGAGGATCGGCCGCGGCATAGCGGTGATCGACGGTGTAGTCGAGGGCTTTTTCTGAGGTTGACAGGAACATCCAGCCAATCACGCCAACGATGGCCATTGACGCCATGGTCGCGACAATCCATTTGTTCTTTCGGGTCAAGCGTGTCACGTAAAAAGTCCTCCCGTGATGCAATGTTCAGTTCCCGTCGCAGCATAGCCTGTGAACCAAACGCGGTGGCCAGATTCCTCATCGGCGACGTCCATCCGTGCGTGCTGAGCAAAGTCGAAACGCTGTTCGGCAGGCCTGTCCAGACGTATGCAAGGGCTGAGGACGGACGGCCGATTCCGGCGGGGTCAAGCGGATTGCGCACTGCGCTTTAGACGACGTTGGTGCGCGCCGCTAGCGGAAGCGACGGCAGCTCTAGAGCACCAGCGTTCCGACCCGCTCAGCTGCCGTGATTACGGCTTCCATGCCGGCGTTGAACTCAAGGAAATCCTGCTCGACGCCGTCACTAAAGATGATGCCGTAGTCGGCCATCTGTGAGGTCAGGCGCAGCGACTCGCCTTGCTCAATGCGACCAAAGACTAGGTTGGCCTGCGAGCTACGGCTTGGGAACGGTTCGCGCACGGTGTAGTACAGAAACGGCGACTCCCACGCGAATCCCTGCTGCTGCAGCGTCTTGAGCTCTTTTGCTTTGCGCGCGCCGGCGATGCCGATGGCGCCGGTCAGCAGGCTGCGAAACCAGCCGGTGGAACCAAGCCCCGTCGAGACGATGACGCCGCTCGATGAATGCACTTCGCGCTGTTCGCCAATGGCGATTTGGTAGCGCGCCGAAACATGCGTGCGCGGCCCGATGAACAGGTCGTTGACTGCATGCAGGCTCTGACCATCGCTCAGCGTGACGCGCGCCATCGTGACGCTGCGCGTGGGGCGCTTCGAGGCCTGCGTCGCGGGGACGATGCTTTGCAGATCTTCAACTTTGAACGGCAGCAGCGCGCCATCCCAGCGCTGCGGGTCTGGATTGACCCCGATCACCGGCTGTCCACTCAAATACTTCAGCGTGTTGGCTACTAGGCCATCTTGCCCCAGCACCACCACCAGGCAGTCGGGGGCGAACAAAAAATTAGGCAGCAAGCTGCGGTCAAGGCGCTGCACGCGCCCGCATGTTGCGAGCTGTGCTTCTGTCGCGATCACCGCCGCGCG
>JBBSIY010000068.1:0-12134 GCA_038257785.1 Lysobacterales bacterium | reverse complement strand
TTGGTGAAGCCACCGATGTATTGCTGATAGATGAATCGCTGTGTGTGCGCTGCGACAACTGCGAAAAGGCCTGTGCCGAAACCCACGGCGGCACGTCTAGGCTCGACCGAGAGGCAGGTCCGACATTTGCTTCAGTGCACGTACCGACCTCATGTCGGCACTGTGAACATCCTCATTGCATGAAGGACTGCCCGCCGGACGCGATTCATCGAGCGCCTGACGGTGAAGTCTTCATCGGCGACAACTGCATCGGCTGCGGCAACTGCGAACGCAACTGCCCCTACGGCGTCATCCACATGAGCGGCAAGAAGGGCAAAAAGCCAGGGTTATTGTCCTGGCTGATGTTTGGCGCCGGCTCTGGGCCAGGTGAGGCACCGTATGCAAAGGATGGCAAGGCAAGTGAGAAGAAGGCCGTGAAGTGCGACATGTGCAAGGGTATTTCTGGCGGGCCAGCCTGTGTGCGCTCGTGCCCGACCGGTGCGGCTATTCGTATTTCGCCAGAGGACCTCATCAACTACGCGCAGGCGCGTCGATGAACTGCGTGTCCAAGGCTGCATCAACCGCGCAGGAGCACGCTAGTCATGCATGACTCCCCGCTTACCTTTGGGCGCTACCGCTACCTCTGGGTGGCGCTGGTATTGAGCGGCGCGTCGTTGCTCGCCTACGTGCTGCACACGCCGCTCGGAGCGCCACCTAATGGCGGCACCTGGCTCGGCTATACCTTGGGCACCATCGGCGCCCTGTTGATTTTCTGGCTGCTCTGGTTCGGCATTCGCAAGCGTCGCTACGGCAAAGGTCTTGGCACCCTGCGAGGCTGGCTGTCAGCGCATGTGTATCTCGGCACCACGCTGATTTTGATTGCGTTCCTGCACAGTGGTTTTCAGTTCGGATGGAATGTTCACACGCTCGCCTTGGTGCTGATGCTGGCGGTCATATTTTCTGGTTTTTTCGGCGTATTTGCGTACTTGCGCTATCCCGCGCTGATGACTCGCAACCGCGAAAACGCGACGCGCCACGCAATGCTTGACGAAATTACCGAGCTCGATCAGAACGCGTTGATGCTCGCCGACGCGGTTGATCCCAAGATTCACGCCATTGTGCTGCGCTCGATCGGGCGGACCGTGCTGGGCGGTGGCGTCTGGGCTCAGCTAACGGCGCGGGATGGCTCGGCGGCAGCGCTCGTCAGCCTGCGCGCGGCGGCGAAAGAGCGCGACAGCAAATCCAAGGAGAAAAAGGGCGATAGCGGCCAGACGATGGTGATGATGGTCGATTTTCTTGCTGGCCAAGCGTCAAGCGACAAGCAATCGGAAGCTTTACGCAAGCTCATCGACATTCTCAGCCGCAAGAAAACCTTGGCCGAGCGCGTCGCCCGCGACATTCAGCTACAGGCGCTAATGGAGATCTGGTTGTACATCCATGTGCCACTGTCGATTGCCTTGTTGGGCGCGTTAACCGCGCACATCGTCGTCGTTCTCTTTTACTGGTGAGGTGACGTATGCGTTGGCTCATTAGAAAAGTCGAAAAGAAGGGCAAGGGGCAGGTCAGCTTCGAAGAAGACGTGCACTACGGCGACATCCTCACGGTCGGCCGAGGCGCGGATCAAGCGATCTTCCTCAGCGATCTGCGCGCCGCCATTGAACACGCACGGGTCACCGCGCTCGGCAACAACAAATACAAAGTCGAATCACTGATCACCGCCGGCATTCGCGTCAACGGCGGCATTCAAAAAACTGCGACACTAGGCCCCGGCGGACTGATTGAAATCGGCGGCACGCGCATTGAGCTGCTAGCGGCTCCGCAGGATTACGACGCCGGCGTAGAAGTGAGCGCCATCGACAAGGCGGAGCTCGCTGCAGAGAAAGACAAAGCGCGCAAACCGACCTCGCTGTCAGAAACCTGGCTATCGCGCCGAATGCCGTCTTGGGCGCTGCTGTTTGCGGTGTTGGTGCTGTTTTTGGGCCTGCCCTTAGCCGCCCACTACAGTAAGCCGGTATCGAATGTTCTCAGCGCGACGCCCCTGCCCTCGCGAGACGCGTGGTTGGCAGGTGAGCTTGCCAGCGCTCACCATTTTTTTGGCAGTGATTGCAACGCCTGCCATAGCGAAGGGACGAAGTGGGTCAAAGACGCTGACTGCCTCACCTGCCATGCCGAAACGACCAAGGCGCATGCCGATCCCGCCGTATTCCACCTGCCGGCGTTAGGCGAGGCGCGCTGTGCGCACTGCCATCGAGATCACAACGGAAAGACCGGCCTTATTCGAGAAGATCAGGCGCTGTGTGCGGATTGTCATGTGGGGCTTGCTGCCTCCACGGGAGGTGCCAGCAAGCTGCCAGACGTCAGCGATTTTGGGCTGGATCATCCGCAGTTTCAGGTGTCCCTACCGGCATGGGATCGCGCCGGCGTATTCACGCCAACCCGGGTGCCCCTGACCGATGACCTGGAGGAAAACTCTGGTCTTAAGTTTCCGCACGACAAGCATCTGGACGTCGAAGGCTTAAACGCGCCATCGGGACGTCGCGTGTTGGATTGCGCCAGCTGCCACCAGCCGGACGCCGGCAAAGCAATCATGAAGCCGGTCGATTTCGAAACGATGTGTCAGGACTGCCACGCGCTAACGTTCGATGTCACCCAGCCAGAACGGCAGGTACCGCACGCTAGGATTCAAGAAATCATCTACATGCTGGATGAGTTCTATGCCAATCGCGCGCTTTCCGGTGATGTCCAAGACGCTGCCGCGCCTGATTCATTGCGCGTCCGTCGACGGCCGGGACAGGCGCCCACGCCTGCCGAACGTCAGCTCGCCTTGACCTGGGCACGCGATAAAGCGCGTCAGGTCGGCGAAAGCTTGTTCACTGGCCGCGCCTGCACGGTTTGCCATGCAGTAACGCCGGGTCGTACTGCGGAGGAGCCATGGATGGTGGCACCGGTGCGTGTGGCAGGCGTGTGGTTTCCGAAAGCGCGTTTCGACCATGGCAGCCACACCACGATGGTGTGTGCGGACTGTCATCAGGCGAAAGAGTCTTCAAGCAGCCAAAATCTGCTGCTGCCAGACATCGCCGACTGCCAGACCTGTCACGCCGGCGAGGCGGGCGGTCACGACAAGCTCGAGTCGGGCTGCATCGCCTGTCACGGATATCACGAATCACCGCATTTGTTGCAGTCTGATCTACAGACAAACCCATCCACCGCTCAAGGCGTGAGCGAGTGAGCTATCATCCGGAGGTCGCTTGCTTATGACAATCGTTAACACCGATCATTCAAGACGACCATCAGGACCAACGGACCTCGGGGAGGGTTCAGGACCATGTTGATTGCGCGCAAGACCATGCTGGCGTCGACGCTAGCGGTGATTTTGGGGGGCTGTAGTGGCAGCAGTAACACCGGTGACACCACCGGCACCGCGCCACCGCCGCCGGCGACTAGTTCTGACAGTGGCTGCTCAGGCAGCTGCGCCAACGCCAATTCGTTTCTAACGGTTGACGATGTTAATCGGGTGATCGCGCAAGCGGTGGCCGAAGCCTCCGCGCGCAACCAGCCTGCGGTGATCGCGGTGACTGATCGTGTCGGCAACGTCCTCGGCGTCTATCGCATGAACGGCGCACGCCCGACGGTGCGCATCGGCACCAATCGAGGGGTCGTCGGGGGCCTCGAAGGCCTCACGATTCCAAACGAGCTTGCCGCCATCGCCAAGGCAATTACCGGTGCCTACCTGTCATCAGAGGGCAACGCATTCTCGACGCGGACCGCTAGCCAGATTGTGCAGGAGCACTTCAATCCAGGTGAATTTGGCGGACCTTCTGGCCCACTGTTCGGCGTTCAATTCAGCCAGCTGCCGTGCTCTGACCTGGTTAATCGCGCGGGCGGCGGCGGCACTCAGCCAGGTCCGCACCGCTCTCCCTTGGGTTTGTCCGCTGATCCGGGCGGCTTGCCGCTTTACAAAAATGGAGTACCGGTTGGCGGCATTGGCGTGTCGGCCGACCCCGACTACACACTCGATCCGCGCACCGCTGATTTTGATCTCGATATTGACGAGCTGATCGCGGTCGCCGGTGAGTTCGGCTTTGCGCCGCCGCTGGATCGACGCGGTGATCGCATCACCGTTGACGGCAAAGTGTTTCGGTTCAGCGACGCCAATTTTTCTGACTTAAGCGTCACGCCGGGCGCAACGGCCAATCTCGCTACCAGTGGTCGAATGACCCCAGTCGTCGCCTACTCAACCGGCGTAGTTCGCGCTGGCACGGTATTTGGTCTGCCGGCATCCGGCATTCGTCCAGACAACGGCACGTACCCTGGTCGCGATGCGTTCGTGCTGGTGGATGCCAGTGGCGCGCCGCGCTATGCGCCGAAAGCCGGCAATGACGGTACGGGGGCAATTACCGCCGAAGAGGCGCGTGTCATCGTTGATGAAGCCTTGGCCATCGCCAATGCCGCACGCGCGCAGATTCGTGCGCCACTTGGTACACAGGCGCGGGTCAGTATCAGCGTGGTTGACACCAACGGAAATGCATTGGCCATCGCACGCACTCGCGACGCGCCCATATTCGGCACCGACGTATCGCTACAAAAAGCGCGCACTGCTGCGTTCTATTCGGGCTCGTTCGCAGCCGCTGACCTGATGAGCAGGCCGCAGGTGCGCTACCTAAATGGCAGCCTGCAACCCAACGAAACCAACCCCACAAGCTTCGCCTTTGTGACGACCGGCCTCACGCAGATCGGTGACTATGTTGGCCGCTTGCGTGAGTTCATTGAAAAACCCACCGCGCTGGCTGACGGCGCATTCGCATTCAGTGATCGTGCCGGCGGCAACCTAAGCCGCCCGTACTACCCCGATGGCATCGTCAACCCGCAAGCTGGCCCATTCAGTCGCCCGTTTGATCAATGGAGCCCGTTCCACGACGGTATTCAACTGGACATCGTCTACAACGCGCTAGCCCAGCACGCCGCCATCTATGTCAATCAAACGCCGCTCGCGCTGACGTTGGATGGCGCCCTGTTCGCACCTGCGCCGACGCCGTCTAATCCACTGCCCGTGCAGGACGTGCGCCCCGGAAGCTGCGGCGGTCAAGATCTGTTGGATCAAGGCAACTTGCGCCTAGCCAACGGCATTCAGATATTTCCTGGCAGCGTGCCAATTTATCGCGGCGATCAGCTGGTTGGAGCCATCGGCGTCTCCGGTGACGGTATCGATCAGGACGACATGGTGTCGTTTTTGGGCGCACATAACGCAGGGCTGCGGCTGAACACCGGCATCGGCAATGCGCCGATTGCCAAGCGCGCCGACCAGCTCGTTGTGCGTGGCGCGCGCCTGCGCTATGTGCAGTGTCCGCAGAGCCCCTTCATCGGCTCTGACCAACAAAACGTTTGCGGAGGTAAGTGAGATGCCCATGCTCAGCTCGCCCCGCCTACTCGCCTGCTCCATCGCCTTAGTTGTTGGTGCCGCCGTCACCCCGGCGTCAGCAAACGCACTGTCGCCGACGTGGATGGAATGGACTGGCCTGATTCCAGCGGTCAGCTACGATCCCTCCAAAGCCAGCGTGCCGCGCCGGCGACCCGGCCATCCGGTGACAACCATCACCGAGCGTGAGCTACAGAACCCGGATCACATCAACCCGGCACCGGTCGATGCCGTAGGCGAGTTCGTGCCGCTGCCCGACCGCTGGCGGATCATGGAAGCGCTTGGATTCAAGTTCCCATGGTACGACCCCTACAACCAGAATATCTGGAAGGGTGACAAGCCGATGAAGATCCCGTTCCTGAAAGGGGACGACTGGTTCTTCAGCCTGCTAGGAATATCCGACACCATCATTGAGCCGCGCTCAATCCCCACCCCCGTGGGGCCGCAGGCCAGCGCCGATCCCGGCGCGCTAGATATTTTTTCGGGCATCGATCAAACGATTTTCGCGCAGACATTTTTGGCCGGCATCATTTTGTTCAAGGGTGACACTATCTTCAAGCCGCCGGCGCATGAGTTTCGCCTCACGCTCGGCCTGCAGTACAACCGCGTTGAAACTGACGATGTGCGCGCGCTTCTGATCGACCCGCGACGCGGCAGAATTCGTGAAGACAACTTCATCGCCGTGCAGGAACTGTTTTACGACAAGCATCTTCGCGATGTCTCTGACCGCTACGATTTTGATTCACTTCGTATCGGTATCCAGCCCTTCTCAAGCGACTTCCGCGGGTTCTTGTTTCAGGATTTGCAGTTTGGTGTGCGCCTATTTGGCAATCGCGAGAACAACTTCTGGCAGTACAACCTCGCGTGGTTTCGCCGGCTTGAAAAAGACACAAATTCTGGTCTGAATGATGTCGGCGAAGGATTTCGCGATGACGACGTCATCCTCGCGAACGTCTATCGGCAAGATTGGCCGGTCCTCGGATTCACCTCGCAAGCGACCTTGGTGCACAACCGCAATCGCGACACCGACTTCTTTTTTGACGACAACGGCTTTCTCGCGCGGCCCGGCTCGATCGGCCTTGAACAGCCGCGTGAGTACGATGTCACCTATATCGGATACAACGGCGACGGACACTTTGGTCGCTTCAATCTGACCGCTTCCGGCTACTTCGCAGTCGGTCAGAATGACTCGGTTTTCACCGGCCGCAACTCCGATATCGAAGCGGGATTTTTTGCCGCTGAAGGTGGTATGGACTTCGACTGGATTCGAACCCGCGTCTCGGTCGCCTGGTCTTCCGGCGATGACAGTCCATTCGACAACAAGTCGACCGGCTACGACGCCATCTTCGAGAACCCGATATTCGCCGGCTCCGACACCAACTACTGGACGCGCCAGAACATGCCGCTCATTGGCGGCGGCGGCGTAGCGCTAACCGGTCGCAACTCGATGATCCCATCGCTGCGGACGTCCAAAGAGCTAGGTCAAAGCAATTTTGAAGGGCCTGGCCTGCGCTTAGTCGGGTTCGGTGCCGACTTTGATCTGACGCCTGAGTCACGCGTGTCGGTCAATATCAACGAGCTATGGTTCGACGAAACCGCCTCGCTAGAGGTCGCTCGCAATCAAGCTCCGATTGATCGCAGCATCGGTACGGATCTTTCTTTCTCGTGGATCTGGCGCCCCTTCCAGACCCAAAACGCGATCTTTCGGCTGTCGGCCGCTGGCCTGTTTCCGGGCTCCGGCGTCGAAGCGCTGTACGGCAGTGACGACACGTATTACAGCGTGCTCGGCAACATCGTCCTGACATTCTGAGCACGCTATGACCAGACCCGCCATGACCCAAATTGCCTTGACGCAATCAAGCATTAGAGACGCAAGCATGACTCGATCGGTCACGTATCGACATATCGCACTGTTTGCTATTTTCGGACTGTCTTTTGCGTTTGCGCCGGTGTCTTCGCACGCCGCGGAAGCAAAGCCCGTCGAGCGTGATTACGTCACCCATCCCTCAGCTCCCCGACATCAAAAAGTCGCCGAAGCTGACAGCAAAAGCGCGGGCTGCGTGAGTTGCCACACTGACTCCGATGCGAAGTGGATGTATCGTAATCCTGTGGTTGTACTAGGGTGTACCGTCTGCCACGTCTTCAACGCCCAAGTGCAGTCTCCTTCGAGGGGCAAACACTACGAGCGCGATCCGATTGGCTCGATCAATCCCCTAGAGGCAACTGAGTATCACGGCGGCCACGCACGCCATGTCGAAGTGCCGTACAGCGATGACTACATGGGTGCGATGGAGCAGGCCCACGTGCTGCCCCGTTACCCAGACAACTGGGCCTACCCAGCCAGTCGCAACCCCGAAGGCAATCGGGCGATCATGAATAAGGAGTCGCCCGAATACATACGCTTCGTCAACCCAGGCGACCTGCGTATTGCCGACGAGGCCTGCGGCGCCTGTCATCAGGAGATCGTGACGGCGACCAAGAGCAGCCTGATGGCGACCAGCGCCATGCTGCTGGGTGGCGCGTCGTACAACAACGGCATCCTCCCCAACAAGCGCTACATCCTCGGCGAATACTACGACCGCAACAGCGAATGGGGCGTGCTGAAAAATCCGGTCGAAGTGACCCCGGAAATGGCCAAGCGCAACATTCTGCCAGCGCTGTATCCCCTACCCGCTTGGGAAGTGATTGCGCCAGGCGACAATTTCCGCGTGTTTGAGCGCGGCGGCCGCAACATCAACACCACCTTCCCAGAAACAGGTCTGCCCAACTCACTGGGCCAGATTCAACGTCTGGAAGAACCCGGACGGCCCGACATTAAGCAGTCTAACCGTGGCCCCGGCACTGGCTCACGCGTTGCGATTCCGGTACTCAATATTCACAAGACGCGCCTCAACGATCCGCACCTGTGGTTTGCAGGCACTAACGACAACCCGGGCGATTTCCGTGCGTCGGGCTGCACTGCCTGCCACGTGATTTACGCCAATGATCGCGATCCGCGCCATTCGTCTATCTATGCCAAATTTGGCAACGAAGGGTTTACGCAGCAGGCCGATCCGACGATACCGCGTGCCGAACCTGGCCATCCGTTGAAGCATGAGTTCACCCGTCAGATTCCAAGCAGCCAGTGCATGGTCTGCCACATGCATCAGCCGAACATGTTCATCAACACCATGCTCGGCTACACGATGTGGGACTACGAGCCGGAAGCGCCGATGATGTTCCCGGCCGAGGAGCGCACGCCTACCGATTCGCAAATCCGTGCCATCAACGAGCGCAATCCAGAAGAAGCGGCAATTCGTGGCAACTGGGCTGATCCTGCCTTCCTGCAAAAGGTGGCTGAGAACAACAGCAAGCTCGACGCTACTCAGTTTGCCGACTATCACGGTCACGGCTGGAACTTCCGCGCGGTACTCAAGCGCGACCGTAAGGGCAACATGTTGGATGAAGAAGGCAACATCGTTCCCAACGATGACCCTGAAAAGTTCCAGAAAGCGGTGCACATGTCATCCGTGCATGTCGATATCGGCATGCAGTGTGTGGATTGCCATTTCCAGCAAGACGGGCATTCAAACGGCCACATCGTTGGCGAGGTTGCCGCCGGCGTAGAGATCATGTGTCAAGACTGTCACGGCACGGTCGATACCTATCCGACCTTGCGCACGTCCGGACCGATGGCCTCGCAGTCGGGTCGAAATCTTGAGCTGATTCGCAACTCTGACGGCAAGCGGCGCTTTGAATGGGTCGGGCCAGACACACTGATTCAACGCTCAGCAGTCGTGCCTGATCTCGAATGGGAAATGACCCTGCTGAAAGACACTTCAGTTGCGCTGTCGCCGTCTTACAACGCGAAGGCCGATCGCGCGCACACCATGTCGCGCAACACGTCTACGTTGGAATTCGGCACCGTGGTGGCGAAAGAGGATCGCGCGCACGGCGAAGACACCATGCTGTGCTACACCTGTCACACGTCGTGGACAACGAGCTGCGGCGGCTGCCATCTGCCCATTCAAGCCAACTGGAAAACCGAGCGACACCATTACGAAGGCGGTGAGTCGCGCAACTACGCGACCTACAACCCGCAGGTGGCGCGCGATGATATTTTTCAGCTCGGCCGGCATGGCGAAGTAAAGGACTACAAGATCGCGCCAATCCGCTCGACCTCGGCACTGGTGCTGTCTTCAACCAACTCGAGTCGCGAGCGAATCTACATTCAACAGCCGCCAATTTCGTCGGCGGGCTTTAGCTCGCAGGCGTTTGCGCCGCACTACCCACACACTGAGCGACGTACCGAAACTAAACAGTGCACTGATTGCCATCTGTCGTCCAACAACGACAACAACGCAATCATGGCCCAGCTGATGCTGCAGGGGACAAAATTTGTCGACTTCATGGGCTTTGTTGCTTGGGTCGGCGGTCAGGGTGAAATCAGCGCCATTCCCGTGACCGAATGGGATGAGCCACAGGCGGTAGTTGGCTCCTACTTGCACAAGTACGCTTATCCGGCGCGATATGCCGTGCACGAAGCGCGCAACGATGTGCTCCCAGAAGCATTCAGTCATCGGTCCGGCGACGCAAGCTGTATCCAGCACCGTGGCGAGTACCTCTTTGTGTCCGAGGGCAGCAAGGGCACGCGGGTGTATGACATATCGAGCGCAACCAACAAAGGGTTCTCGCTGCGTTTTGTAACTTCACCGTTCTCAAAACTGGGCCAGAACACGCATATCAAGAGCAGCAACGCGACCTGCGTGGCCCTGCCGACGAACCAGCCCATTGCGCCGCTGCGCAATGAAGGTGAGTTGATGCGTGACATCAATCTTGAGCAGCCCTTTCATCCGATCTACAACTACGCCTTTATCAGCGATGCTGAGGAAGGCTTGATTCTGACTGACGTGAATACGCTGGTGGATTCTGAGCCGCGCAACAACATGCTTGAGCGTGCGCTGACGTGGAATGCGGGCGGAGTGCTCACGGGCGTGCGGCACATCACCGTTGCGGGCACCTGGATCTACGCATCAACGCCCCGCGGCGTTGTCGTTCTCGACATGAATGAGCCCATGAAGCCGCGCTACGTCTCGACCATTGATTTGCCAGACTCACGAGCGGCGCAGGTGCAGTTTCGCTATCTGTTTGTCACCACCAGTCGCGGTCTGCAAACCGTCGATATCTCAGTGCCTGAGCAGCCGCGTATTGTCACTGGCGCATTGGTGACCTTGGCCAACGCTCAGAAACTACACATCGCTCGCGTTTATGCCTATGTGGCCAACGGCAAAGACGGCGTCGCCATCGTCGATGTCACCCGCCCAGAACAGCCGGCCTTGTACCAAATGTTCAACGCCGGAGGGGCGATTGTTGACGCCCACGACGTGGCGGTGGCCTCGACAAATGCTTCTCCGTTCCTCTACGTCGCAGACGGCACCGGCGGCTTGAAAGTGGTTCAGTTGACCGCGCCAGATACGCAGCCCAACTTCTACGGCTATGCGGCCGAGCCCAAACCACAGCTGGTGGCGAGCTACCCGACCAAGAAGCCCGCGCTGTCCATCACTCGCGGACTTGAGCGCGATCGCGCGGCGGATGAAACCGGTCATCAGGTTGCGGTTCTGGGTCGGATCGGCTCACGGCCGTTTAACGCAGACGAAGTGCGCAAGCTCTATCTCGACGCCGACGGCAAGCCGTGGTTTGTCGATGACGCAGTGGATGGATCGAACGGCATTAAGACCAAGCGCCTACCGTTCAAGTCGAGTCGCGTCTGGGGGCAGCAGCCAGAAAACCACGACGTACTGGGCGAGAACCACGCGCCGAAGTCACCGACGACCTCGGTTGGCATGGAGAAGAAAAGTCACGGCGCCGCTCATCATTAACGCCACACACCCTGCCCGCGCCAAAGCGTGCAGGGTGGCAAGCACGTGAGCATGAACAATCGCGTACTGACTCCGAGCCAGTTCACCGCACTGGCTCGGTCCTTGTTGGAGGACTCGTTTCCTCTGGTTGAAATTGAAGGTGAGCTCAGCAGCGTATCGCGCCCGGCATCGGGTCACCTTTACTTCAACCTGAAAGACAAGAACGCGCAGGTGCGTTGCGCGATGTTCAAACCAAAAACCCAGTGGCTAAAGTTCAAGCCAGCCGATGGCGACCAAGTTCTCGTACGTGGTCGCGCTACCCTCTATGAGCCGCGCGGTGACTTTCAACTGCTGGTCGAATACATCGCGCCTGCGGGCGAAGGCGCTTTGCGCGCGGCGTTTGAGCTGCTCAAGCGGCAGCTAGAGTCCGAAGGCCTGTTTGACTCGGCGCGTAAACGCCCTATTCCGCGCTGGATCAAGCGACTCGGCGTGATCAGCTCGTCGTCGGGCGCGGCAATTCATGACGTGCTAACCATATTGCGTCGGCGCTTTCCGATGATGGAAGTCGATTTGCTGCCTGTCCAAGTTCAAGGCGACAGCGCCGCGCGACAGATCATCGATATGTTGAGCCGGGCTGACAGCAGCCAACGATACGATGCCTTGCTGCTGACCCGCGGCGGTGGCTCTCTAGAAGACCTGATGGCTTTCAATGACGAAGCGTTGGCGCGTGCCGCGTTTGCCTGCCGCACGCCCTTAGTCGCTGCAATCGGTCATGAAACCGACACGAGTATCGTTGAGCTGGTGGCCGATCTACGCGCGCCCACGCCGTCGGCTGCTGCCGAAGCGCTATCCGTCGATCAAGCAGACCTGCGCGTTCGAATTGAAGCACTCGCCAACCAGCT
>JBBSIY010000067.1:0-12138 GCA_038257785.1 Lysobacterales bacterium | reverse complement strand
TTGAAGACACCCATCGCAGCGCGCCACCCGATGACCGCATCTCGATTCCTGGCTTCTTGCCGGCCGCAGCCAAGTCAGGCTCCGACATCGGCATCAATTCACTGCCGACGTTTAATGCCAACCAGCTGAGTCAGCTTCAGCGCTACGTGGAATCGATCAGCGACAACCCGATCCTAGCCCGGCAGTTGAATCGCCGTGATGATCGCGCCGGCAGCAACTGGTGGATGGTCGGTGGTCAGCACACGGCGTCGGGTGAGGCGATGCTCGCGAACGACCCACATCTGAGCTTGGGTACGCCGGTGTTGTTCCACGAAGGTCACGTCATTTCGACCGATCCGCGCTATGCCGAGCCAATGAATACCGTGGGTTCGGTCGCGCCGGGTACGCCTTGGCCGCTGCTGGGCTGCACCCTGCAATTCTGCTGGGGATTGACCACCAACTCGCTGGACGTGACCGACGCCTATTTCGAGTCGTTCGTGCTCAACACCTATGGCCTTCCGACGCATACGCGTCACAGCACTGGCATTGAGCCAGTGCTATGGGTCTTCCAGAGCTTCTTCGCCAACAACACCGGTGATGGCGTTGCCAACAGCGTGGCGCGGGTTAATTCGATTGGCTACACCAACGGCGGCGTCACCGTCATCATTCCGCGCCGCAACAACGGCCCAGTGGTGTCGATCGACACGGTCAATAGTGCGGGGGTTAGCTTCCAGTACACCGGCTGGGGTGCCACCAATGAGCTCGAGGCTTTCCGTCGGGTCAATCGTTCGACCAACCTTGCTGACTTCCGCGATGCGCTGAGCTTCTTCGATGTTGGCTCGCAGAACTTCGCGTTTGTTGATCGCGGTGGCAACTATGCCTATTTCACGACGGCCGAAGCGCCCATCCGTGAGGACCTGCAAAGCAACACCGTGGCCGGGTCGCCGCCGTTCCTGGTGCGCAACGGCTTCGGTGGCAATGAGTGGCTGGCGCGGACCAACACGTACCCCAATCAAGCGGTGCCGTACGAAATTCTGTCGCCGGCAGAAATGCCGTTTACGATCAATCCGGCGCAGGGCTACATCGCCAACGCCAACAACGATCCGGTTGGCACCACGCTGGATAACAACCCGCTCAACCAGGGTCGCGCGGGCGGCGGCATTCTCTACTACGCGCCCGGCCACTCGGCCTATCGCATGGGGCGGATTGATCGCGAGCTACAGCGTTTGACAGCGCGCGGCAGCATCACCGTGACCGACATGGCGCAGCTGCAGGCCAACAACCAGCTGCTCGATGCTGAGCTGATCGCGCCTTATTTGGTCAGTGCGTTCGACAATGCGCCGGCATCCTGTGCGGCGGCGACCGATGCGGGCGTCAGGCAGGCGATTGGATTTATTCGCAACTGGGATTACTCAACACCGACCGGCATTGCGCAGGGCTTTGATCCCTTCGACAACCCGCTTGCGCTGCAGCCGCCGACAGAAACTGAGGTGGCCAACAGCGTGGCGGCGACGCTGTACTCAGTGTGGCGTGGTGAGGCTATTCGCAGCACGATCGACGTCACCATGTCGCAAGTCGGCCTGGGCAGTTTCTTGCCGGGCGGCCGTGAGGCTCTAACTGGCCTACAAAATCTGCTAGACGGCTTCGATCAGCGGCAGGGCGTTGGTGCCTCGGGTCTCGACTTCTTCCGCGCCGGCGTACCGACCACGATGTCAGCGCCGATGCGTCGCGACTGCATTTTGCTCAGCAGCATGCGGCGATCGCTTGATCTACTCGCCAGTGATGGCTTTGCGCCAGCGTTCGCGAACTCCACCGACATCAGCACCTACCGCTGGGGTCGTCTGCACCGCATCGTGTTTGCACACACCTTGGGTGGACAGCTCAGCGTTCCGAGCCAGCAGTCCGGCGTGAACGTTTTCCCGTTCGTCAATTTGGGCCCAGGCTTGCCGGGCGTAGCGCGCTCGGGTGGATTTGAGTCGGTGGACGCAGCGGCGCATAACACGCGTGCCAACACGGTCAACGGCTTTATGTTCGGCAGCGGTCCGGTGCGTCGTTTCTTGGGCGAGATGACATCACCGCCGACCCTGCTGCAAGCGCAGCCGGGCGGGCAGAGCGGCGATATCCGCACCGGCCTGCCATACATCAGCCAGCTGCCGCTGTGGCTGTCGAATGCCTACAAGCCTCTGGTGCTGGAACAATCAAGCTCCAATGCTTCGAGCGTCGGGCAGATTCAGTTCACCCCGCGCTGATTTCGCAGCGCTTCGTCGGCTAGAGCCGGCGAAGTGACGTGACTCCGTAGACGGTATCCAACAGGGCGAGTTTTCTCGCCCTGTTGCATTTCACGGGCAAGCAGCGCCTCGTCAAACGGAGACGGCCATGCCGACAGCGGCACGTGGGTATGACGTTGATGCAGCTACCAAGCACTTGTTGAAAGTGGATCGCCGGCTTGCGCGTTGGATCAAGCGTGTCGAGCCCGTGGCCGTTGATCCGAGCTGGCGCAAATCGTTCGACGTGGTAGACGCGTTGGCCCGCGCCATTCTCCACCAACAGTTGGCTGGCAAAGCCGCCGCTACGATTGTGGGGCGCGTTGAAGCGGCGGTTGGCGGACCACTCCTGCACGCCGAAGCGTTTGATCGCGTGGATGACGCGGCGCTGCGTGCCTGCGGCGTGTCTGGCAACAAAGCGCGTGCGCTGCGCGATCTGGCTGACCACCAGCGCCGCGGCGCGATTCCTACTCTGCGGCAGATGGCGAGCCGCGATGATCACAGCATTATTGAAGCCCTAACGGCCGTAAGAGGCATTGGTCGCTGGACGGTGCAGATGATGCTGATGTTTCGACTGGGCCGGCCGGATCAGCTGCCCGTGGACGATCTGGGCGTCAGGAACGGCTTGCAGCGGGTGGATGCGCTGGCTGTGCCGCCAAGCCCGCGTCAGCTAGCCGAGCGTGGCGAGATCTGGGGGCCCTATCGGAGCCTAGCCAGCATGTATCTGTGGCGCATTGCCGATCTGAAACGGGCCGATGGCGACAAGGTCAAGCGATCGCAGTCCTAGCCAACTGTAACCATAGGTTCGATCGAAGATGGCAAACTCGTCCTAGTTTTCGCCTATTGGCTGCTGATGTCGGTCCGACCAACTACGCCGAGTGAACGTCTTCGCGGGCTTGCTGAGTCCGAATTCCGTCAGCTGACGCAGGACCTTGCCATCGCTCGCCGCGGCAAAGACGGCGCTGTGCATCGCTGCCGCAAGTCATTGCAGCGCCTGCGCGCATTGGTGCGATTGCTGGCTCCCGGCAGTGTTGAATGGGCACGCCGCGAAGACGGCCTGCTCCGCCGGCTGCGGCGTCGGATGGGTCGCCTGCGCGATGCTGCCGTGCGCCTTGAGCTAGTTCAGAAGCTAGGCAAGCGTGAGATGTCAGAAGACGCGCGCACGCGCCTTGAGCTGGCCTTGGAACACATCAAAGCCGGTCGTCGCGAAGTCTGGGCACAGTACGCGCCGGAGGCCGGCTTCTGGGACGCGCTCGACAAAGAAGCGACGCGACTGCATGCGCGGCTAGCGAGTTGGCCGTTGGACAAGATCAGCGACAAGCGCATAGACCGTGCGCTCGAGCGCGCCCGCATGCGCCTGCGGTTGGCGCTGAAAGAAGCCTTGGGGCGTGTAGAGCGCACGCATCGGCATGACCTACGCCGCAGGCTGCGTCGCTTTGCCGCGCTGCGTCGGGCCACCGCGCACGTCATGCGTCGGCGTGATGTGGGGTCGTTAGTACTGGTAGAGCTTGCGCGCGAAATGGGCAGCGAGGGTGACCTCTGGATGGCGGCTGCAGCGCTGCGCAAAACCGGTAACGCTGAGGACACCCGCGAGCTTCGACAAATGCTGGAGAAAGAGCGGCGTGCAGCCTGCAAACGTCATGACGGTGAGCTCGCCGCCGCGCGTAGGCGCCTGTTGGAGAAGCCGCTGAAAGCGAAGAAAGCGGCTAAGGCGAAGGTCGTGTCGACCAGCGCTTCGATCGACGCTGCTGAGGTTTTACCGGCCTAGCGGCTAAGGTCTATCGAGCTTCCTATCGAAGGTCTCTAGCGTGGCGGCAGTGCCTAGCGCACACGCCCTACCTCTACTGTTTTTGTTCAGCGGTTAAATAGCGAGCGCCTGCCGCGCGCCGTAGCAAGCAGCCAATACTGCCAAAGAGAGCTGTGCTCGACGCATCGTCAAGCCGCGCCACGCAGATTCAACCTAGGAACCGCAGTTGACCGCTCCCAGATATCACTTGGCCCTTGGTGTGCCTCAGTTTTCGGACTTCGTTCGACTCACCCGTATGGTGTGGGCCGCTACGGACCCGATTGCACGTTTGGGCGGCCGCCTCACTTTGTCTCTCCTCGTTGCAGGTGTTCAGCCTGCGCCTCGTCGTTTCACGCGAGCCAGCCGCCCAAACGCACACTCGGGCCCGTCCAACTGCGGTTTCTAGGTTCAACGCGTTGCGAAGAGCGCATTGCAAAAAGCCTCGCGCCGCTGACCCTCGAGCGAGCTTCGCACTCTGCGGTGCGACGGCTGGCGATAGCGGAAGACGTCGGGCCCGACTCCACCGCATCCATACGCGTCGCGTAGCTCAGATAGCCGTCTTTTACGTACGTGAATACAGCCTCAGCGCTACCGGTCGCCACGCCGAAATTTCGGTTTGTAAAAAACTTTGAACCGAATCCGTACTTGGTGCGACTCAGTTCATGGATGCGGTGCCGGGATCTGAAGTGATCCCGCCCACAGCCGCCCCAGCAGGCGATCTGGAATCAGTCTGCCGTGGGTCCACCACACCTCATACGCCCTGCCACCACCAAGGATCACACTCATGAACGCACGCATCCTCTCCGTCCTGATCGCCGTTTCCCTGTTTGCCCCGGTCACCTTTGCTGCGGAAAGCAAATCCGACGTCAAGATCGACAACATCATCGCCACTAACGCTGCCGTGCTGGGCTCAACCGCCAAGCAGTCGATCGACGTTGGCAACGCCAGCGACGGCGGTCAGTCTTCGGTCACCGGCAAAAACATGATCGTCACCAACGCCGCGGTGCTGGGTTCGACCGCCGAGCAGAACACGCGCGTCGGCAACGCTGACAGTGGCGGCAAGTCGACCGTCAAGTTCGACAACCTCATTCAGACCAACGCTGCCGTGCTCGGCTCAACTGCCAAGCAGAATCTTGAGTTGGGCAACTCTGCCAATGGCGGCCAGGCGACGCTCACCGCGAAGAACATCATCGTCACCAACGCCGCCGTGCTGGGCTCGAAGTCCACTCAGTCGGTGCGCGTCGGCAACGCTGAGTAAGCGGACTAGATCGGCACGGCGTGGGGTTTGATCGCCCCGCGCCGCGCCGGTGCGACACTCCATTCACGCGCCAAGCGCCTAATGCGCCAGCCAAGGAACTTCGCCATGCGTACTGCCATCGCCGCTATTTTTTTGTTCACGATTGCGCCGTGTTTCGCATCGAGCATGGCGCAAGGCACCAAAGATCTGGATGACGAGATCCGCGCCACCATCATCAAGGAAATGTCCAAGATGAAGCGCTACGAAGCGGCGAGCGGCGGCGGAAACGACGGCGATGACGGCAAGCAGGGCGGCGTGTTCCGCGGCAACCAGATCCAGCGCGGCAACTCTCGCGAGGGGTGCAATATGGAGGTTGGCTCGGCCAGCAGCGCTGACGACAGCGCTGTGCGCCGGCGCGGACCAACACCGCGCCGCGTGGTCACCGTCGTTAACGGCTCGATCATCCAGCAGTGCAACTGATGGACACGCACCTCAGAACCATCAGCGGGAAGCCGTTGCGCGAGACACATGGCTGCGGCCAAGCCGCATCGACGATTGAGCACCCGGTGACGAGTCACCTCGAGCCTAGTAGTGGTCAACGTCCGATCAAGCTGCCGCTGCGCACGCGCCTTGGCGAGACCGCGAGCTCGACCCTCCTACGGCGGCGGTTGCCGGTGCTTTTCGTCTCGATGTGGCTCGTGATGATCGGCGGCTGCGCCAGCATGAGCGACACACGCACGCCGGTCGCTGCATCGTTTGACGAGCTGCGGCGCGGCACCATGATGCCGGTTCAGCGCACCGTCTCAAATTTTGAAGCGCCGCTGCGCTGCATGGACGGCATGCTCGAAACCTACGGTGCCGGCGCGTCGATTCTGGTCGAAGATCTCAACGACAAGACCCAAAAAGTACCGGCCGGCACCACAGAAATGTTCATCTCGGCGATGAGTCAGATGACGCGCCGCAGCCGCGCAATTCGGACGATGGCATTCGGCTTAGAGACCAGCAATTTGTCCAGCTACATGCTGCAGTCGAACTCGCTGGCTTCATTTCAGCCTGAGCTAATCCCGAGCTATGCCGTGCGCGGTTCGATCACCCAGTTCGATGACAATTTGGCGAAGAAGACGGCGGATGCGGGCGTCACGCTCGGCATCGCCAACGACAACTTTCTCGGTATTGGCGGCTCCAAAAGCACATCCGTCAATTTGATCGCGATGGATCTGGCCGTCATTCGGACCAGCGATTTTTCGCTGGTGCCGGGCGTCAATTCACGCAACAGCGCGGCGATTCTGCAGGAGGGCAAAGGCGTGGATGCTGAGGCCGCGTATTCAAAGCTTGGCGTCAACTTCATGACCAGCCTGTCACGCTCCGATGGCAAAAGTGTCGCCGTGCGAAATTTGGTGGAGCTGTCGGCTATCGAGCTGATGGGTAAGCTCAACAAGCTGCCGTACTGGCGGTGTTTGGATGTGGGTTCGGATAATCCAGAAGTCACTGCCGAGATAGAGGACTGGCACGTGGCGATGACCGGCTCGGAGAAGCTGGCGTTCTATATTCGCCATCTGACTGCGCTAGGGCTGCTGCCGGCCAATGCGGCTACCGACCCTGAGCTGTTTAAGCGCGCGTTTCGGGGCTACGTCGAAACCCTTGGCCTTGAGTACAGCGGCCAGTTCTCGCTGGAGGTTCTGCGCGCGCACTTGGACGCTGACCAAACGGACATGACGGCGCGGGTCGAGGCGCGTATGGCGGCTATTGCTAACCCCAGCCCCAAGTTGGATATCGCACTCACCCGTGGCACCGGTGCCAACAGCGTCGCCTTCCGCATGAACGCGTCGAGCGATGCCGAGATGTACTGCTTTTTGCTCGATGAAACCGGCACCTTGCTGCGCGCATTTCCGAATCGCTGGCAGCCCTCACCAGCGCTGCGTGCCGGCCAAACGATAGAGCTACCGCTGCCCGATTCGTTCGAAATCGTTTCTGATGCTAGCCGCATGCAGAGCCTGCGCTGCTATTTGAGCAGCGAAGCACTGACGGCTAATTTGCCCGCGGTGCTGACTGGCCCAGACCTAAGCGCTATTGCGTCCATCCACGACATTGCCGCTCTGGACGCTGCGATGGCCTCGTCGAAAAAGGTGCGGACGCGGGTTGGCATCGACTTCAGCGGCCACAAAGAAGCCCTCACTGCGCAACGCGTGGAGTACTGAGCCATGAACAAGCAACAGCGCCACGCGTTTCAAGCCCGCTCATGCTCACTCGGCGGCCTCCGCCTGTGGGAAATTTGTTTCATTGTCAGCCTGGCTATTCCGGGCCTAGCGCTAGCCGGTGTGTTGGCACCGGCGGAGACCCCCGAGCCAATCGTTCTGCAGGCGCGGGCACCGGCCGAAGTTGCCCGCGTCGCCGATGTAGATCGCTATCTGCCCGCGCCGACCCAACCATCACGTACCCTACGCTGCTGGCAGGAAGGCTTCCTCATAGTTGAACGAGCGGTTAGCGAGGCGGCCGCGGAGCCCATTCGCGCGGTCGAGCTGAGCAGTCCGGAGCAACTACCGATGCAGCTTCATGACTTGCGCAATGCACTGTGTTTGATTGAGTGAACCGATGAGCAATGAATCGATAGGCGGTGAGTCCGTGATCAACGATCTAGAGTCTTTGCTGCCGTGGTATCTCAACGGCAGCTTAGACGACGCTCAGCGCGACGCAGTAGAGCAGTGGCTGGCCGAGTCGCCGGCCGCGCGTGAGCAGCTGGCGTTTTGGACAACTGCGGCACAAGACCAAGTTCGCAGTGCCGACAGGGCTGCGGAAGACATCGGTTTGGCCCGCGTGCAGGCGCGGATTCGCGCGCGCAGTGCAACTCCTCTCGCTTCCTCCGCGATCAGTGCCTCGTGGCTGGGTGCGCTAACTAACTGGTTTCGCTCCGATTGGCTGCGTCCCGCATTTGCGGCGTCCATGCTGGTTGTGGTGGTGCAAAGCGGACTATTGCTCAGCTCTAAAACGCCAATGGAGTACCGCGGTGCGACGCCTGCGCCCAGCGTAGCCGAGCAGCCGCTAACCGCTGCTCGCACTGCCTACGTGCGCGTGGTGTTTGATTCCGCCAGCACCGAGGGTCAGCTTCGATTCGTGTTGGCCGGCAGTGGCGCATCGCTAGTCGGTGGGCCGAGCGAAGCTGGTGAGTATTACCTAGCGGTGGACGCCGAGCGTGCCAATCAATTGCTCGAGCAGCTTAAGGACAGCGGCATCGTGCAGATGGCGGCGGCAGTGGCCCAGCCGCCTGCGCAGGAGATGCGTGCACCGCATTGATGCGGCTACGCATGGGGTTTAGGCAAGTGTTTAGCGCTTGGCGCAGGTATGCTGCATCCTCGATAGAGCAGCCCCAATCGTGATGCGCTCGCGCCCTTAACGCGCACTCGGGCAGCATCTGCCGCATTCCGCTTTGAAATTTTTCTGCATGGCCCCATCGGCGTCCAGTCGCACTCCTACTTTGAAGTCACCAGCTTCCGAGACTGCATTCGAATTGCCTGAGCCCGTTGACGACGCTGAACTAGCGCGCTTGCTGAGTTTGGTCGTCGGACGCAGCCAGTCAGCGTTCAATCAGCTGCATCGGGCGATGGCGCGGCGCGTGTACGCTTTCGCGATGCGGATCGTGCGTGACGCGCACCACGCGGAGGATGTGGTGGTCGACACGCTGTACGAGGTGTGGGAGCAGCCGGACGCCTTTCGCGGTGGTAGCCGAGTGTCGACCTGGATTTTTGGCATTGCGCGCTTCAAGGCGCTCACGTTGCTGCGCAAGCTGCGCCCGACCGAGAGCCTCGAGGAGGTCGAGATCGACAGCCTTGGCGCTGTCGAAAGCACCGGTTTCGATTCGGTAGCGGCGCTAGAACAGGAGTCCGGCGTACGCAATTGCATGTGCCTGCTCTCGGCGGTACACCGCGAATGTATGCATCTGGTGTTTTTCGAAGGGTGCTCGCTGTCCGACGTGGCGCGCGTCCAAGACTGCCCGGAAAACACCGTGAAAACGCGGCTATTCCACGCACGTAAGAAGATCGAGCACTGCCTGCGACGCCTGCTCGGCGGCACCCTTGACCGGGCTGGGAACGCATTCGGATAGGCGTTGGGGTGTCGCGACGTGCCTCACGCAGGCTGGCTGTAAATCGACGGCTGCAGCGCTTACCAATTTCGCGCTAGCGAAATGCTTTGAACTTTTTTTACAATTGGTGCGACTCACCGGCAACCAACGCCCCCGTTGGAACGGAGAGCCCCATCATGAAGCGTTCAATCACATGCGTATTACTCAGTGCAGGATTGCTGGCAGCGAGTTCTGTTATCGCCGCTGACACGCGCTACGTCGTGGCTGATGAAATTCCTACGCCGCTCGAAGTCGCGCGCGCCCTCGCCGGGGCCGATTTCCAGCCGACGTTGCGCCGCCGCGGAATATCGATGGACCAGCGCAATGCGCCCGAGCCGCGCGACATTTCTGGCAATGCGGTGGCCACTGTGGGAGCGCCCGCACCCGCGGCGGCGGCAGCGGCAGAGCCTTCGCGTCCGAGTCCTAGCCCGCGCGCGGCAGGCGGCACCTTGGCCGTTGCCATCGCGTTTGAGTTCAACTCTGCCTCTTTGCAGCCCATGGCCTTGGCCCAGCTAGACAGCATCGCCGAGGGTCTGAAGCTGCTCGATAAGGCGAACATCCAGATCGAAGGCCACACCGATTCTGTCGGCACACCCGCCTACAACCTTTCGCTGTCGGAGCGTCGCGCGTCGGCAGTGAAGCACTACCTGGTCGAGCAGCACGATCTGCAAACCAGCAGTCTGCAGGTCGAGGGACTCGGCATGAGTCAGCCCATCGCAGGCCTCGCCCCCGACGCTGCCGCCAACCGCCGCGTGGCTTTTCGTTTGAACTAGCCCCGCCATCAATGCCGTTCTTTGCGGGACATCGTCCGTACCGCTCTCTTCTGTCCGCCCGAATGCGCTGTCCCGCAGCGCGCTCCGCAACCACGGGTAAGCCACTATCGTGAACAACACGCACTCAATTCATAGCGTCTCCCGCGACCTTCCGGGGTGGCAGAAGCTTGGCCTGATGCTCTCGCTGATGGTCTGTTCGGTCACGGCGTATGCGCAGGCAACCAGCGTTTTATACATCGCCCCAACAGGCGGCAGCGCTACGGTCAATGCCGGTTCTGGGAGCACCACGGCAGATCGCATGCTGTTTTCGATTCTCGATACGCCCGATGGCAGCGACAGCTTGGATGGCACTGGCGTTGTGCCGATCACCGGTGGGATCGGCCGCCAGGTAATCAACCTCGGCGAGATTCCCGGCGTTCGCACGCTCGGCTACTGCGCGCTTGAACCCGGTCAGGCGAGCTGCGTGCCGAATAGCCTGCGTCGCTACGTCGGCGCGGTTGACGTCAGCTGTGGTCTGACGACGAGTCCCAGATCAGGCCCCGTGCCGCTGAATGTGACCGCCACGGCGACCTGTCAGCTCAACCTCGGAAACGGGATTGAACTCGCCAATGCTGACTATCGCTGGCAGCTGCCCTCGGGTGTTACCACGCCGACCCAGCAGCCGCCTGGGACGGCAGTCGCCACGTTCACCCTCAACACGGTCGGATCGACCGCGATCAACATCTCACCGACCTTTGACTTTCGTATCCCGGTTGCCTCGGCCACCGCCACGCGCACGTTGGGCATAGCGTTTGGAGCCACCACCATCACGGCCTTCGGCGCCAATCCACCGCCGAGCGTGACCATCACCAGTCCGAACGACGGCGATATTTTCACTGCACCTGCGCTGTTCGATATCGACGCCGTCGTCACTCCGGGCGCACCGGGTCTGGCGATCACACAGGTGGAGTTTTTAGTCGATGGCGCTTCGATCGCTGTTGACACCGCCGCACCCTATTCAGCGCCGTGGCCCGCGCGTTTCGGAACCGGGAACTACTCGCTGGTGGCCCGGGTCACCCAGCTTGGTCAAAGCATCGACTCAGCGCCGGTGAAGATTCAGATCAACCCCGCCGCCAACATCACCGAAGTGACCCTGACCGAGCCAGCAAACAACGTTCGCATTGAATCGCCCGCCAACTTTGACGTCGCCGCCGATGTGATCCGCGGCAACCCCAGTGACGTGATCGCTCAGGTGGAGTTTTTCGCTAATGGCGTTTCCATCGGCATCGACGTGTCTGAACCCTATTCAACGCCGTGGCCCAGCGATCAGCCGCCGGGCTTCTACACCTTGGTTGCGATTGCGACTCAGGACGGGGTTCGCTATCAATCGCCGCCCGCCATTGTTGAGATATTGCCGGTAGCATCGGAGCCGCCATCAGTGGCGATTGTGTCGCCCGCCGACGGCGCGGTTCTGGATGCGGGCACGCCGTTTCAGATTGAAGCCTCCGCTAGCGATACGGACAGCAGCATCGCGCAGGTTGAGTTCTTTCTCGACGGCACACTTATCGGCCAGCGCAGCAGTGCGCCCTACACGGTGGCCGCGCCAATTGGGCTGGCGGCAGGGGCCTACCGTCTAAGCGCACGGGCGACCGACAGCGACGGAATTATCAACGCCTCTGCGCCGATCTCCATCACCTTGCGCGACGCCCCCGATCAGCTGCTGCTAGTCAGCGCGGGCGAAGCGCTGCGCGTGCAGCCTGGCCAGACCAGCGTGATCGTGGTGCGGGTCAGTAATGGCAGCGGCAATATCGATGGCGTTGATCTCGCTTGGGCGGTACAGGGCGGCCAGAACGCTGCCGTGCCGCCGGGAGCGACCTGTGCGACCAGCGATACGCCAGCAACCGGCGTCGTGCGCAGTGCGGCCAGTGGTGAAGCGCGCATTGAGTTCCTTGCCGGTTGCGCCGCCGGCGCTCGCCGGTATCAACTCAAAATTGACCTGGGCC
>JBBSIY010000066.1:0-12192 GCA_038257785.1 Lysobacterales bacterium | reverse complement strand
CGCATCGCTGGGCGCGACGTGGTCAACGGCGATCTGCTGGCGCTGCACGAAGGCGATCGCGTTCCTGCTGATGCGCTGCTGCTGGATGGGCAGCTCAGCGCGGACGAGTCCTTGCTAACCGGCGAAGCGATGCCGGTGATGAAGCTACCCGGCGTCGCCACGGCCAGCCTCGATATACCGGGCACCGAAGGCACGGCGTCGCTGTTTGCCAGCACCGTGGTTACCAAGGGCGTGGGGCTGGCGCAGGTGCGCGCCATCGGCACCGCCACCGCGGTTGGCCGGATCGGCGAGGCCCTGGCATCGACCAAAGAGTCGCCATCGCTGCTGCAGAAATCATCGCGCAGGCTGATCCGCAACCTGACCCTTATCGGCCTGCTGCTGGCGAGCGCGCTGGTCATGCTCAACTGGCTATGGAACGGCCACAGCCTGCTGGAGAGTCTGCTGTCAGGCATCGCGCTGGCGATGGCGATCCTGCCCGAGGAAATTCCGGTCATTCTCACCGTTTTTCTTGCGCTCGGCGCCTGGCGCATCTCCAAACAGAAGGTGCTGACCCGGCGAGTGCCGGCGGTGGAAGCGCTCGGTGCCATCAGCGTGCTGGCCGTGGACAAGACCGGCACCCTGACGCAGAACCGCATGGCGGTGGTGGAGCTGGCGACACCGGCGGACGCATTCAAAAACGAAGGTGCTGACAGTCTTCCCGAAGCCTTTCACGAGCTCTGCGAGTTCGCGATGCTGGCCACGCCGCAAGACCCGTTCGACCCGATGGAGAAAGCCATTCAGGGATTTGGCCAGCATTGGCTCAGCGGCACCGAGCACATGCACGAAGACCGCGTCCCCGAGTTTCAGTACGACCTCTCGCCCGAGATCGTCGCGATGACGCGCGTGTTCTCCAGCCGCCAGCCCTCGCAACACCTGCTGGCCACCAAGGGCGCGCCAGAGGCGGTGGCGGATCTGTGCCACCTGCCAAAGGCCGACCGCGAAGCGATCCAGGAACAGGTATCGAACTTGGCCAGCCGTGGGCTGCGGGTATTGGGGGTCGCTAAGGGAACGTGGAGGGGAGACGCATGGCCGAAATCCCAGCACGACTTCACGTTCACCTTTCTCGGCCTGCTGGGTTTCGAAGATCCGCCGCGCCCAGAAGTGCCTGCGGCGATCGCCGAGTGCCGCCGCGCCGGGGTGCGCATCATCATGATGACCGGCGATCACCCGGCCACCGCCCGCGCTATTGCGCGACAGGTCGGACTAAGCGATGCATCGGACGTGCTTACCGGGCCCGACATCACGACGCTCGGCGATTTCGAGCTTCGCGAACGGCTGCGCGAGGTCGACCTGTGCGCGCGCCTGCAGCCCGAACAGAAACTGCGCCTGGTCCAACTGCTGAAACAAGACGGCGAAGTGGTGGCGATGACCGGCGACGGCGTCAACGATGCGCCCGCGCTCAAGGCCGCCGACATCGGCATCGCGATGGGTGAGCGCGGTACCGACGTGGCGCGCGAAGCGGCCGCGATGGTGTTGCTCGACGACAGCTTCGCCAGCATCGTCGCCGCCATCCGCCAGGGACGCCGCATCTACGACAACATCACGCATGCCACCCGCTTCGTTTTCGCGGTGCATATCCCGATCATTCTGCTGGCCTTGATCCCCGCGTTGCTGCACTGGCCGGTGCTGCTGTTGCCGGTACACATCGTGCTGCTGGAGCTGCTGATCGATCCGGCCTGCTCCATTGTGTTCGAGGCAGAAGCGGAAGCCGCCGACATCATGGATCGCCCGCCTCGCCCGCTCTCTGCATCGCCATTCGGCTGGTCCAATATTGCGCCGGGTCTGCTCCAAGGCGGCGGCATGGCAGCAGTACTGCTGCTCGGTTTCAGCGCGCTGATCGCGCAGGGCTGGAGTACGGCAGAGGGCCGCGTTGCGACGTTCATCGGACTGGTGCTCGGCCTGTTCCTGCTGGTGCTGGGAAACCGGGCGCAGCATCGCTCAGCCGCACACGTCGCCACCCGCAATCCCTGGATCTGGCGCATGTTCGCCGCCGTCGTGCTGCTGCTCGCCATCGTGACCGCGCTGCCTTTCCTGCGCACGGTCATGGGCTTCGCCGCGCCGAGCCTTTCCGCGCTTGCCGTAGGTGTCGCGCTGATGGCCGCTATCGGCCTGTGGCTGATCGTGCTGCGCGGCATCCGTGGAGCTCTTCGGCGAAAGCCGCAAGTTGGGTGAAGCTGCTGGCGGCCGGCGAGAGCCTGAACGGCTGCGGTCGTCAACTCCTTGTGGATTGTTCGCTGACGCACAGACCCCTAGTAACTCCGCGCCCTAGGCTTGTGCCTTGACCCGGTGGCGCACTCGCCGAGCGTATCCAACGACGCTGGCAAATAACTCAACTTATTGGCGTCCACCGGGTCATCACAATGCGGGCCCATTTCGGGCCATCCAACGGGAGTCACCCTCATGAACCACCGCTCGCTCAAACCGCTTCCGCTCATCCTCGGCACCGCGATGGTGCTCGGCAGCGTTGCCGCAAGTGCGACTGAATTCCAAGTCATCGATTTGGCAAGTGGCTATCAAGTCGCCTCCGCTGGCGAAGGCAAGATGGCCGAAGGCAGCTGCGGCGAAGGCAAGATGTCTGAAGGCAGCTGTGGCGAAGGCAAGGGCGCCATGATGAAAGACGCCAACAAGGACGGAAAGCTGTCGATGGAAGAGCACCGGGCCTACTGGGACGAGCAGTTCACCAAGACCGACAGCAACAAGGATGGCTTTGTAACCCCGGCGGAAATGAAGACCGCAATGATGGGCCACGAAAAGGGCATGGAAGGCAGCTGCGGCGAGAAAAAGTAGGGCTCTCTCACTACCGCACGCAGCGCCAAAGCCCCGCTCGGGCTTGGCGCTGAGTCGGTTGAAAGTCAGCAGCGACTTACTCCGTCTGATAGCGCACATACGACCCGCGCCATTTCGGCTAACGTGACATGCACTCGCGCTTGCTGCGAATGCCGCAACTCTTTGCCGCTGGGAAATTGAATAGGAGGGGTCGAATGTTTCTTAGCGGTCTTGCTACTTCCCACCCCCCGGATCGCTACACCAAGCAGGATTGCTGGGAGGCGTTTCAGGGGTCAGCGTGGTTTGAACGATTGGATCGGCGCTCGCGGGCCATTGCGCAAACCGTATTGACGCGCGACAACGGCATCGAGTCGCGGCACCTCGCGCTGGACTCGCTCGATGAATGCTTCCAGATCGACCCCAACACGCTGAGTGCACGATTTCAACGGCACGCCCCGGCGTTGGCTAGCTTGGCCGCAAAGCGCGCGCTGATCGACGCCGAGCTTGGCGCTAAGCAGATTGATGCGGTCATTGTGAGCACCTGCACCGGCTATCTGTGTCCAGGGCTGACCAGCTACGTGATCGAGGAGCTTGGCCTGCGCGCCGACGCACAGGCGCTGGATTTGGTCGGCCAAGGCTGTGCGGCGGCGCTGCCCAACTGGCGCGCCGCCGATGCTTTGCTGGGCTCAGGATCAGCACGCCATGTGCTGTCGGTGTGTGTTGAGGTCAGCAGCGCGGCGATGTATTTGAGCAATGATCCCGGCGTGCTGATCAGCGCCTGCCTGTTTGGCGATGGTGCGGGGGCGGCTGTGCTGTCGGCGCAAGCTTTGCCAGATCGCCGACGTGTTGAATGGAAACGTGCGGCCTCGCTGACCGAGCCGGCGCACCGTGATGCGCTGCGCTTTGTGCAACGCGATGGCATGTTGTGCAACGTGCTGACTCGACAGGTGCCGCAGCTCGCCGCCAGTCGCGCGAAACAGGTGCTGCATTCAACGTTGGCAGATGCCGGCCTAGCTGGCCCCGATGTCGCGAGCACCGATATCAGCACGTGGATCATGCACGCGGGTGGTCGCGATGTGCTCAACGCCTTACAGGATTCCCTCCACATCGACACGCATGCGCTGCGCTACAGCGCCGCCATGCTGCGCGAGCACGGAAATTTGAGCAGTGCCTTCGTCTACTTTGTATTGCAGGCGGCACTGGCGGATGGTGCCAAAGGCGGGCGCTGGTGGATGTCCGCATTCGGCGCCGGCTTCAGCTGTCATGGCGCGCTATTGGACGTGGCGTGATGCGCTTGGCCAGCGTCTTGGCAACTACGCGCGGCATGCCGCGACGGGTCGAACCAGAGTGGCTGGACATCATGCCCGCCTGCGATCCTCGGGCAATTCGCTCGCGGCAAGATTTGCGACGCGTCAACCGCCTGTTGGGCAGCGTGGGCACCCTGTTGTCGGCGCTGGATTCCCTTGTTGAAGCGGGCCAGCCGCTGCATCTGGTTGAACTGGGTGCCGGCGACGGCCATTTGATGCTGCTGTTGGCGCAGCAGCGGCAAAAAAAATGGCGTGACGTACGTGTGACGTTGCTTGACCGCCACCCGCTGGTCAGCAGCGGCACGCTGGCGGAACTGCGCGCCTGCGGCTGGCAGGTAGAGATCGTCGAAGCCGACGTGTTTCGCTGGTTGGCGCAGCCGGTACTTCCGGCGCAGGTGATCGTCTTCAGCAATTTATTTGTGCACCACTTTGAGGGTGCGGAACTCGATCAGCTGCTCGCAGGCATCGCTCGCAACGCACGCGCGTTTGTTTGTTGCGAGCCGCGGCGCTCCGGGTTCGCACTGACTAGCAGCTACCTTTTGGGTGCCATCGGTTGCAATGCAGTAACGCGCCATGACGCCGTGCTCAGCGTTCGCGCTGGTTTTCGCGACACGGAGCTTTCAGCACGCTGGCCGTTGCTGTCTAACTGCGGCGAGGCGTGGCAGATGTCCGAGTCGGCGGCTGGCCTATTCAGTCATTGCTTTATCGCCCGCCGGCCAGCTGATGAGCGAGGCAGCGGATGAACAGCCACTACGACGTCCTCATCATCGGTGCAGGCGTCGCCGGCGCCACCGCCGCGATTTTGCTGGCGCAAGCCGGTTGGTCGGTCGCCATCGTTGAGAAGCACCGCTTTCCGCGGCGCAAGGTATGCGGCGAGTGCATTGCCGCCAGCAACCTGCCGCTGTTGGAAGCCTTGGGAATCGGTGCCGCGTTTGAGCGCTTGGCCGGGGCGCCACTGCGTCGCGTGGGCTTGTTTGTGGGTAATGACATGCTGGTCGCTGATTTGCCTGGTTACGACCATCCCGTCCATCGCTGGGGCCGCGCGCTGGGTCGCGAACATTTGGATACGTTGCTCTTGCAGCGCGCCGCTGACTGCGGTGCCAGCGTGTGGCAGCCGTGGTCGGTACGCACGCTCCAACGCACCGGTGATCGCTACGAATGCGCAATGAAAGCGCTCGATTCAGACCGCGAGGCGACGCTTAGCGCATCCCTGCTGATCGACGCGCATGGCTCATGGGAGCCACTGCCAAGTAACGTTGCTGCGCGCCTGTCGGGTACATGGCGCGACCCCGACACCGAAGAGCCACCGCAACGCGCGCCGCCACAGGGCTCGGACCTGTTCGCCTTCAAGGGCAACTTCCACGGTGCTGATCTTGATACCGACCTGTTGCCCGTGCTCGCATTTCCCGGCGGCTATGGCGGCATGGTGAAAGCGGCAGACGACGAGCTGACCATTGCCTGCTGTATCCGCCGTGATGCGCTGAAGGCGATCCGTGCCAAGGCTGCCGGTGAGCGCGCTGCACACGCGGTGCAGCGCCACCTGCAGGCCTCCTGTCGCGGCGTGAAGCAGGCCTTGCGCGGCGCGCGGCAACACAACGCGTGGCTGAGCGTTGGGCCAATCCGCCCTGGCGTTCGTGAAGCCGCCGATGGCGCCGGCCGATTTGCGATTGGCAATGCCGCTGGCGAAGCACATCCCATTCTTGGCGAGGGCATCAGCATGGCGATCCAATCCGCGTGGCTACTCTGTACCCACTTGCTCGGCGCGCCGCTGCTTGGCGCACCGCGGGCAGTGGCGTCGGCATGCTGCAACGCGCGCATGGCCGCCGCCTATCGGTCGGCTTGGCAGCGCAGCTTTGCTGGACGCATCCGCACCGCCGCGGTCTTTTCTAATCTTGCGATGCGACCAACCGCTGCCGGCGCTTTGCTGCCAGTATTGCGACGCTGGCCGCGCCTACTCAGTGTCGGCGCTCGGCTTGGTGGCAAGGTCAGCTGCGCGGTAAATTCAGATGCATGGCAAGCGCAGGCTTACCCCAACTCCGCGGCGATTTCGACAGGCGCACACCCCTCATGAGCACGTTTGATGCGCTTAGCAAAATTCTGGTCAAGGACTATTCGATCGCGGCTGAATTGCTGACGCCAGACACGACACTGGCGAGCTTGGCGATCGACTCGCTGGGCGTGATCGAGTTAGTTTTCGCGATCGAAGACCGGTTTGAAATAAGTGTCCCGGATACCGACGCCACCACGCTGAGCGAATTCGGCACGCTGTCCGAGCTTTGCCAGTATGTCGATCAACTGATTGCCAAGCGCGATGCGCTGGCTGTCGCTGCGTCTGCCGGAGCGACTGTAGCAACGCCTCCATGATGAAGCGCGTGGCGATCACCGGCATGGGCATCGTCGCCCCTGGCGGCAATTCGCCATCGACATTCTTCGACGTGCTGGTCGCTGGCCGCTCGGCAATTCGGCGACTCCCAGCAGACGTTTCACCGTCACTGTCGACGCGTATCGCGGCGTATCTCGACTTCGATCCGACCCCGCACTTTGCACCGCCGCGCTTGCGCATGCTCGACCGCGTCAGTCAGTTTGCGCTGGTCGCGGCGGCTGAGGCCATGCGTGCCGCGAAGCTTGAACTCAATGACGATCTGCGCGCTCGCGCCGGCGTGTTCGTAGGCACCGGAATGGGCGGCGCCAACAGCATCGAGGCCGGCTACGCCACGCTTTTTCGCGACCAGTCGGAGCGCATCCAACCGTTCAGCGTACTGCTGGCGATGAACAACGCAGCGGCGTCATGGATTGCCAGCGAGTACCAGCTGCGCGGACCGAGCCTGACCTATTCCACGGCGTGCTCGTCGTCAGCGGTCGCCATCGGTGAGGCGTGGCGACGCATCCGCAGCGGTGAGACCGAGTGGATGCTGGCCGGCGGCAGCGAGGCCGCGCTCACCCTCGGCACCATGAAAGCCTGGGAGGCGCTGCGCACCTTAGCCAGCGAGGATCGCGATGACCCCGCCGCGTCATGCAAGCCGTTCGCCAAAGATCGCAACGGGCTGGTGCTAGGCGAAGGTGCGGCCATGTTCGTGCTGGAAGAATGGGAACACGCCCGCCGCCGAGGCGCGCCGATCCAAGCCGAACTGATTGGCTACGGACTGAGCACCGACTGCGAGCACATCACTCGCCCCAGCGTGCAAGGCCAAGCCGACGCCATGCGCTTGGCGCTCACCTCAGCCGAGCGTGATCCTAGCGAGATCGACTATCTCAACGCCCACGGCACCGCGACGCAAGCCAATGACGCCACCGAAACCGCCGCGATTCGCGCGGTGTTCGGAAGCTGTGCGGAGCAATTGGCGATCAGCTCGAGCAAGTCGATGCACGCCCACCTGCTGGGTGCCGCCGCCGCCGTTGAACTGGTGGCAAGCGTGCTCGCCATGCAGACTGGTATCGCCCCGCCAACGATCAACCTGCAGCATCCTGATCCGGCTTGCGACCTCGACTACGTACCCAACCAAGCCCGCCGCGATCTAGAAATCAATCATGCAATGAGTAATTCGTTCGCCTTTGGCGGCACCAATGCGGTGCTGGTGGTGGCGCGGCACTCGACTGCATGACCCTAGGTGGCAGGTGAGCGGCGCTTTCGAGCGCGCGCAGCTGCGGGCCGGTGAACGACCGCTGATACGCAGGGCAAGTGGGTAGAAGCGCGCTCAACCGCCCACTCGAGCCGACCTCACTGAGGGGCTCGGCCTATACGCGGCAGCCGTTTGGAGATCGGTTGTGAGGCGGAACCAGCAGTCGCTACTGCGTGTGCTGTTGCGCCGGCGTTATCAGCACATCGCAGTTGGCTTCGTTGACGGTGTGCAGACTCGTGCTGCCCAGCATGCTGGCTTCAAGTCGTGACTTGCCGTGCGAACCGACGCTGAGCAGTTCCGCGTCCAACTCGGAAATCAACGCTGGCAATTCGTGCGATGGCCGGCCATCGCGGACGATGGCATGGCCGTCGGCGCGACCCAATTTGGCCGCGAGATCGACCAGTGCCGAACGGGCGCGTGAACGCGCAGTTTCCAAATGAGTGGCACGTTCGGCAGCGTTGAGTCCAAGCGTCGGGTCGATGCGCAGGGTTGGCAGGTCGAGCGCCGCAAACACGGTCAACGCGGCCGTAGGGGCGAGCGCACATGCAAAGCGCGCCGCGGCCAGTGCGTCCTCGCTGAAGTCGGTCGCGGCAAGCAGCCGCGCATAGCCGTCTGTCGATTGCCGACGTACCACCAGCACCGGCGTGCGAGCGCTGCGGACGATGGTCTGTGCGGTCGAGCCGAACAGGCGACGGCTGAGTGCGCCTTCGCCGGTGGCACCAATCACCAGCAGACTGTAGCCACCCGCCTGTGCGTGCGCCGGCACCATGCTGCCGGCATCGGCCGCTTCGCAATGCCAGCCGACCTGAATGCCAAAGCGCTCGCCCAAGGTACTGGCCATCGCCGTCAGCTGCCGCTGTGTCTCCGCCAGCATTTCGCTGGTATCGAACCAGTTGGCGCCGACCATGTCGCCCCAGAAGGGCATGGGCCGTGGCAGAGGTGCCGCGTTGCACAGATCGAGTCGCGCACTGTGCTCCCAAGCCAGACGCGCCGCGCGTTCAACCGCAAGCTGGGCCGGCTCGGACAGGTCGGTTGCGACAAGAATCGATTCGATGCGCGTGCTCATGCCACCTCTCCACTTGGACTCTCGATCACAAGGATGCGCCCAACACAACACGCGGGCCATGATTTGGATCAATTTCGCCATGGCCTGCTGAGGGATCCTCTGAACAATTCGTTCCGTTTTTATTCCGTTCATGGTTCGACAGGCTCATCAAGAGCGGAGTCAAAGCTTTAGCCGTTCTCCCTGAGCTTGTCGAAGGGCTCGCGCGGATTTGTTCAGAAGATCCCTAGCTTGTTTCCGATTTGAACCTCGACATAACCGATCAGCTGAAGAAGCGTCGCTGCGGTTGCAAAAGCTCAAACCCTGTATCCGCGCGCGCCGGGTTGTCGGATATCCAAATGACGGCAATTGGGAGTGCTTGGTCGGCCTTGCAAGCGACGGCCTCGCACGCCGCTAACTTGGCGAGGACCACTGCAAGGCAGCGACCGTTGGACAACATCGATCGCCGCCTTGCGCGCACGCTGATGCGGCCGATGTTGCCTCGCTGATGCGCAGCGATCAGTGCAGTACGCGCGAGAAGAAGTTGAGCGTGCGGTCGATGGCGATGGCCGCACTTTCGGCATGAAAAGCCGGCCGCTCGTCGCAGTTGAAGCCATGTCCGGCCGGATAAGTATAGACGGCTGCATGTGGGTGGGCTTCGCGGTGCGCCGCCACCTGCTCGGGTGGTATCAGCGGGTCGAGTTCACCGAAATGGAACTCCATTGGAGCCTGCAATCGTTGCGGCAACAGATCGAAAGTACGCGCGCCGTAGTAGCTGACAGCGGGTAGCCCAAGTTGAGCGTTGGCCAAGTACGCCACGGTACCGCCCCAGCAATAGCCGACTACGCCGACCTTGTAGTCGCCGCGCAGGCTTTCCTCGATGGAAGCGAGGTCGCTAAGCACCCGCTCGAAACCCAGTTTGTCGACCAACTCGCGACCTTGGGCGACACCGTCTGCGTCATAGGACGGTTCGGTGTGATAGCCAAAATGATCGAAGAAAGCGGGCGCCACCGCGATGTAGCCATGCGCGGCGAAGCGTTCGACCACGTGGCGGATATGCGCGTTAACGCCGAAAATCTCGTGGATCACCAACACCAGTGCCTTGGGTGGAATCGGTGGATCGGCGCGCCAACCGGTGATGCGGCCGGATGGGGTGCTGAATGAAACGGGATGACCCATGGCTGTTCCTCCGTCAATGTGGGTAAGTGCTGCCTAGCTCAACCCGAACGCAAAATCATTGCTCGCGAACCGAGTCATGACTCAGCGCAAGGCGCTTCAACAGGCGCCGCCGGTCTCAATCGCTGCCGCGATTCCTTAAACGTCCAGTACTTCAAGCCGCGCCGCCGAAGTAGGGTGCCTACGTCGAACCAATCGTCCCATACGCCGAAACATGCGCTTCTCAATACACCCTCGACTAACTTTCCACCATCCCCTCAACTCAATTCGAAACGCTGCAGAAGGCGACGTCAGGTCGACGTCGCGAAAGTTAGCTGTCGTCAGCGGACCGTTACCCCGGAACGTGCACCATGAAACGGTTCACCAGCTTTCGCAGTTCGCTATGGATCAACACGCCGCTGGCCATCGCCGCACACACAAGCCACTGGTCTGTCTGGTACAGCACACAACGCAGCGCCCTATTTTCAAAATTCGCTGCCTGCGCGACCAGACGGCCAGAGCACAGTCGACGGCGCCGACTCGACGGCGGCTACAGCGCAAGTTGAACGCCTCACGTGCCCCTCATAACTTACTGTCGCCTTACGCTCGAGGGAGTGCCTGGCGGGCCCAAGTGACGATGGCGGACGACGATAGTGCACCTGACTGTCGCGCGAGCTCGCGACCTCGCGACCAGCGGCAAACCGCGCGCAGCAGCGCGTGGGCGGGCATCACGCCAATCACGGTCAGCGGAATCGGCGCCATGATCACCAGCGGCACCAGATAGTTGCCGAACTGCGGAACTGCGGAACTGCCAGTCAATCGACATTGACCCTGATCAACTTGGTTGAAAGTTCTGGTTCTCCCGTCCTCGCGATTCACGGCAACCGCTGCTCGGATTCGCGACGGGCGTTCTTGTCAGACGGACCGCCTGTGAGCATTTGGTGGTCTTTGCTTTTATGAATCGCGAATAAGCTGTCCTGCTTGCCCAATCGTACGCGCGCCTCATGCGGCCCCCTCGATGCTGTGGCGCGGGTGTCAATGCGATTGGACCGCTGCGGCACACCGTTGAGGCTGATGCTCGCGATGCCACGGCTAACGGCGTCTGGGTTCTCGACAACGATGTGAATCTCCGCATCGCCCTCGCGCACCCACGCCTCAAAGCCTCGCCATTCCGATGGTATGCACGGGTCGATGCACAGATGACCCTGTTCCCGACGCAGGCCGAGAATCATCTCGATGCCGAGGCGGTAGGTCCACGCCGCCGAGCCCGTGTACCAACTCCAGCCGCCGCGCCCGACCCAAGGGGCGCTGCTATACACGTCGCCGGTCAGCACGTAAGGCTCGGCGCGATAGCGCTCAGCGTCGGCGGCGTTCTGGCTGCGTAGAACAGGATTGATCAGCTGGAAAATACGTGTCGCGCTTTTTCCGTCACCTAGCGCCGCGTGCGCCCACCCCAGCCACGCGGCGGCGTGGGTGTATTGGCCACCGTTCTCGCGCACGCCCGGCGGATAGCCACGAATATATCCGGGGTCGTGGGTGGTGACGTCGAATGGTGGATCGAGCAGGAGGACGAGCCGCTCTTGTTCGCGCACGAGATGTTTCTCGGCGGCACGCATCGCGAGTTTCGCGCGCTCCTCATCGGCAACCGCCGACAGAACGGACCACGACTGCGCAATCGAATCGATGGTGCACTCGCTCGCGGTCTTTGATCCAACCAGCGAGCCGTCGTCATGGAAGGCGCGGACGTACCAGCCACCGTCCCATGCACTCGCCTCGATGGCACCGCGCAAGGTCTCGACGCGAGCGCGCCATTCCGCCGCCTCGTCGGCGCCAGACTCGATACCTTCGCAGACCTCCGCAAAACCATTCATGGTGGCGCATAGAAACCAGCCCAGCCAGACGCTTTCACCGATGCCTTTCGCGCCAATCTGGTTCATGCCGTCGTTCCAGTCGCCGCCTGCCATCAGCGGCAGTCCGTGCGCGCCTGCGGTCAGCGCGCGATGCAGCGCTCGACGGCAGTGTTCAAGCAGCGGTTCGACTGTTTGAGTATGTGAATACTCGGCATAGCGATCATGCTCGCCGTCAGCCAGCGGCTCGCCTGCGAGGAAGGCGACTGGCTCGGACAGAATCGAGACATCGCCGGTGACCGCCACGTAGCTCGCCGTGACGTAAGGCAGCCACGCCATATCATCCGAGCAACGTGTTCGCACGCCGCGTCCGGAAGGCGGATGCCACCAGTGCAGGACATCGCCTTCCACAAACT
>JBBSIY010000065.1:0-12210 GCA_038257785.1 Lysobacterales bacterium | reverse complement strand
GCATTGGCGCTGGATGTGGAAGATGCTTGGACGAAACGCTTCATCAGCGCGGTTGGCGTTGCCGCAGCAGCAGAAGCAACTCGGCGCATGGGCTGGTACTCGGGCACGGGAATCAACAATCTCGGCGAAGTGAGCAAGGCGCTCGGCAGCAGTTTGAGCAGGTCGATTGCTTCCTCGAGTTCCCCTCCCGGCAAGAGCTCCGGTGGCGGTGGACGTGGCTCATCAGGCGGTGGCGGCGGTGGCGGCGGAGGAGGCGGTCGTTGAATAGCCTTTCGAAACGCTCGACCACAGGAACCAGTCAAAAATATTTGGATTTTTGATCGTACCGCAGTCGCCAGCGCGGCTGAGTTTGCTGGATTTTTCGCCGAGTTGACGTCGTCACTTGCCTAAGGCGTCGTCAGAGCGAAGAAGCGTGCGAAAGCTATTGCGGTGCAGGTCGCATCAGCAACCCGGTCGCCGCTGTTGCCTGGTGAGCTGCAGCAGATCAAATGTGCAGCGAGCCTGCGTTCAACAGTCGTGTGTGCATCCATCGCATCAGCGAGGTGGGAACCAGCTCGAGCACGATGCCAACGACGATGAACGGGGTGGGCGGGTAGTACAGCAGCCGTAGGCCCGAACCAAGCCGCCGATGAAGACCGCGACCATCAGGAAGCGGAACAGGGCCACCTCCGATGGATTCCATGCAACGTAGAAAAAGGCTAGGGCGGTGCCCGCATTCGGTTTATCTCCGAGAACAGCGCGCTCTGGAAAGCCACCGAGGACGACCTGCTGGCCGCAACCCGTGCGGTCACCGGACGCACTACGTTTGCCGAGCGCGTTCGCAGCTTTTTCCTTGAAGCCTTTTCGATCACCGAGCCAAGCATCGCCTACGCCTGCGGAAGCCTGCACGTGAGCCGGACCACGCTGCTGCGCAAGCTCCGCGCCGAGGACGGAATTTCCAACCGTCAAGGAAACGGCTGGCAGCAAGACGAGGTACCCGCATAAAGCGGACCAAGCAATAACGAATCAGATCAACAACCGCAGAGCATGAAAAAATCAGATCCCATCGATACGAATTCCCCTGTCCTTGTAACGGGAGCGACAGGCTATGTGGCGGGGTGGATCGTCAGCAAGCTTCTCGACCGCGGCCATACGGTCCATGCCGCCGTGCGCGACCCTGAGAATTCGGCAAAGCTCGCTCACCTGAGGAAGCTGGAATCCGATCGCAAAGGCAGCATTCGCTTCTTCTAAACCGACCTGCTTGAAGAGGGTTCCTATGCGGGGGCGATGGCTGGCTGCGTGGTCGTCTTGCATACCGCTTCGCCTTTTTCGCTTGATGTGAATGACCCCCAGCGCGACCTTGTCGATCCCGCTCTGCTTGGCACCCGCAACGTCCTCGAATCAGCCGCGTGCAGCCAGTCGGTGGAGCGCGTCGTCGTCACCAGCAGCTACGTCGCTACCATCGGCGACAACGCCGACCTCGCCGAAAGCGGGCGAAAGAAAATCACCGAGGAAAGCTGGAACACCACGTCCTCGCTTCTTCACCAGCCTTACGCCTACTCGAAAACCGTCGCTGAGCGCGAAGCATGGCGCATCGCCGAATCGCAGAAACAGTGGAAGCTCGTCACCATCAACCCCGCCTTCGTCATGGGTCCCGCTATCGATCCCCACGCCACCTCCGAATCGTTTCAAATCATGAAAAACGTCGGCAGCGGGAAACTTGCAAGCGGAGTTCCAAATTACGGTATGGCTTACGTCGATGTGAGCGATGTAGCTGATGCACACCTCGCTGCCGCCTTTATGCCGGATCGGGAGGGTAGGTATCTCGTCTCCGCCGAAAGCAGCAATTTGCCCGCTCTCGCCGCCATCCTGCTGGAACGATTCGGAAAGCAGTTTCCTTTTCCCAAGACCACGGTCCCCAAGCCGCTCGCCTGGCTCATCGCCCCGCTCATGGACAAGACGATGACTAGGAAAATCATTGCCCAAAACGTCAACCATCCCATCGACGTTGATGCCGGGAAAAGCATTCGCGAACTCGGCCTCAGCTACCGCGCTTTTCCTGACACGGTGATCGAGATGTTCCAGCAAATGATCACCGCAGGCATCGTCTCGCCGAAATAAATCGCAATAGCCACGTGCACCCTGAAGCATACGGTGCCGTTGCCCGTTGCCCGTTGCCGACATGTCGCGACTTTGCAAACGCTCAGCACAGAAGACTCTGCCGGCTACGGCGTCCAAGGGCTGGCTTTAACTGTCGAAATCAAAGGAAATCATGATCAGCAAGAAACAGGCGTTGATTATTGGTGCGGGCCCCGGTATCAGCGGCGCGTTCGCTCAGCTACTGTTGGCCGACGGTTACAGCGTTGCCGTGGCCTCGCGCGACCTCGACCGTCTACGGCCGCTTGCTGCGGCCTGGGGCGCAACTGCATTCCAGGTCGATGCATCACAACCAGACAGCATCGTCGCGCTGTTCAGTCAGGTGGAATCAGCGTTTGGTGCGCCCGAGGTGGTGCTCTACAACCCCAGCGCCCGCGTACGCGGTGACTTGCTCAGGGTGGACATTGCGGCGGCGACCGCCGCCATCCAGGTCACCAGCATCGGCGCGCTGGTGACGGCGCAGGAAGCCGCGCGGCGAATGTTGCGTTTGGGCAGCGGCAATATTTTCTTCACCGGCGCCACTGCGGGCATCAAGGGGTTTGCAAGGTCATCCACTTTCGCGATGGGGAAGTTCGCCCTGAGAGGGCTCGCCCAGAGCTTGGCGCGAGAGCTGGGCCCGGCCGGTATTCATGTCGTTCACTTTGTGATCGATGGCAGCGTGCAGGCGGACAGCGCGCCTGCGGGAAATTTGACGCGACTGGCCGTTGCCCATTCCTACATGGCGGCATTGGCACAGCCGTCCGGCGCATGGTGTTCGGAAATGGAGCTACGCAGTCACGACGAAGCGTTTTGAGTGAGTGGCGGAGCGCACGCTGGACTTGCTTCGACATCCGGTGATCAGGCACTTGTTCGCAGCGCAAATCGGCGCCTTGCTGGGCACGGGATTGGCGACCGTTGCGCTGGCCTTGCTGGCCTACGACTTGGCGGGTCCAGAGGCTGACGCAGTGCTGGGCACCGCACTGGCAATCAAGATGATCGCCTATGTGACGCTGGCGCAGATCGCCAGCGCCCTCATTCGGCTGACCACTCGTCGCGCTCGACGTAGCGCGCGCTCTGGTAGCGCTGGCATTGCCGTTCGTGACCCAGAGCTGGCAGGTCTATGTACTGATCTTTCTGCTACAGGCGGCACCTGCTGGCATCTGACCACCCGCACTTAAACGACGCAGCGCTAGAACACCGGCACGAGCACGCTCTTTACATCGATGACCTGCACACGCGCTGGCCGCGATGGGCGACATGCAGCAGATCGCGTTGCGTCCTCTCAAAGAGTAGCGCCTTCGGGCAGCGACGCGCGCCGGTCCTCCATCGAAATGCAACAAAAAAAACTCGCGCAGCACGACGATTTTCCGATGGCATTGACCACCCCTGATCCGACGTCGCAACGAGACGGAAGAGATGTCGGGGTTGCGCCGCCTCAACGCCAGCTCATGCGCACCCCGCAGCGCGAATAGCCAGCGACAATGGTAAGTCGATGCTCAGTTTGTGCCTCGCAAGCGCAGCGCGTTGCCGACCACCGAAACCGACGACAGGCTCATCGCCAGCGCTGCGATCATCGGGCTGAGCAGCCACCCGAATACCGGGTAAAGCACACCCGCCGCGATCGGCACGCCGAGCGCGTTGTAAGCAAACGCAAACGTCAGGTTCTGCTTCATGTTGCGCACGGTCGACTGTGAGATGTGGCGTGCCCGCAGGATCCCGCGCAGATCGCCCTTCACCAGGGTGACCTGGGCGCTCGACATCGCCACATCGGTGCCGGTGCCCATCGCGATGCCGACATCGGCGGCGGCCAGTGCTGGGGCATCGTTGATGCCATCGCCGGCCATGGCGACATGTCGACCTTCTGCTTTGAGCTTGGCTACCAGTTTGGCTTTGTCTTCAGGCCGCACTTCTCCATGGAAGTCCTCGATGCCAAGGGTCGTCGCGACGGCCCGTGCTGTAGTCTCGCCGTCGCCGGTCGCCATCACGATATGCAGTCCCGCCGCACGCAGTGATGCGATGGCCTCGGCCGTGCTGGCCTTGATCGGATCGGCTACAGCGATCAAACCTGCGGCGCGGCCATCGACTGCCAGGTACATCGCGCTGGCACCCTCGCTGCGAAGCTGCTCGGCAGCGTCACTTAGCGCGCTGACGTCGGCGTTGAATTCCCGCATCAGGGCGGTATTGCCCAGCGCAAGCTGCACGCCCCCGACTTTGCCGCGAACGCCGATGCCGGTCACCGAGTCGAAGTCCTCGACCGGCTCCAATGCAAGTCCGCGACGACGCGCCTCACTCACGATCGCCTCGGCCAGCGGATGTTCGCTGCCCTGATCCAGACTCGCAGCCAACCGCAGGACTTCATCCTCGGTAAACGAGGCTGCGGCGACAACCTGACGGAAAGCCGGTTTGCCTTCGGTCAAGGTGCCGGTCTTGTCGACGATCAGCGTATCGATGGTGCGTAAGCGTTCGATTGCCTCGGCATCGCGGAACAGCACGCCGGACTGTGCCGCGCGCCCGGTGGCGACCATGATCGACATCGGTGTGGCCAGACCCAGCGCGCAGGGACAGGCAATGATCAGCACCGCCACCGCGTTGACGATGGCGTAGGTCCACGACGGCTCCGGTCCGAGCAGACCCCAGATAAAAAACGTCGCGGCCGATATCGACAACACCACCAGCACAAACCAAAAGCTGACCCGATCCGCCATCCGCTGCATCGGCGCGCGCGAGCGTTGCGCTTGCGCCACCATCTGCACAATCTGCGCGAGCACGGTGTCTGAGCCGACCTTCTCCGCGCGAATCACCAGACTGCCGGTGCCGTTGATCGTGGCACCGATGACTTTGTCGCCAAGCGCCCTCTCGACGGGCATCGGCTCGCCAGTCAGCATCGACTCATCGAGCGAGGAGCGCCCTTCCACGACCTCGCCGTCTACCGGCACTTTTTCGCCCGGCCGCACGCGCAGTCGGTCTCCGAGGTGCACGTGGGTCAGAGGAATGTCTTCCTCGCTGCCGTCATCACGGAGCCGACGTGCGGTTTTCGGCGCGAGGCCGAGCAGTGATTTGATCGCCGCCGAGGTGCTTGAGCGCGCCTTTAGTTCGAGCAGCTGACCGAGCAAGGTCAGCGACACGATGATGGCCGCCGCTTCGTAGTACACGCCTACTCGACCGTGCTCGCGAAACGAGCTTGGAAAAAGGTCAGGAGCCAAACTGGCCACCAGACTGTAGCCAAAGGCGGCACCCACGCCCGAGCCAATCAGAGTCCACATATTCGGACTGCGGTTGACGATCGACTGCGCCCAGCGCTGGAAAAACGGCCAGCCGGCCCACAGCACCACGGGTGCCGACAAGGCCAACTCCAGCCATGTGCGCAATTCCGCTGAAAGCGCCGGAATTCGATGCCCGGCCATCGCCAACACCAACACAGTGACCGACAGCGGCAGCGTCCACCAGAAGCGCCGACGGAAATCGATCAGTTCCGGGTTCTCATCGTCTTCGAGGCTCGGCATCAACGGCTCTAGCGCCATGCCGCACTTCGGGCACGTGCCGGGCTGGTCTTCGACAATCTCCGGATGCATGGGGCAGGTGTATTGCGTTCCGGGCGGCGAAGCGGCGGGAGGCTCGGCTGGCTCTGGTGCCAGATAGCGCACAGGATCAGCAACAAATTTAGTGCGGCAGCCGCCGGAGCAGAAATAGTAATCGTGACCGTCGTGTTCGGCGTGATGCGCTGAGTCCACCGTCACCGTCATCCCGCAGACTGGATCCTTCAATTCGGTCGTGCTCGACGACGTACCGTCTCCCTTCGTGGCAGAGGGCGGGTGGCCATGGTTGCCCGGTGAATCTGCTGGTGAATGGCAGCTTGGCGCGGCAGTTCCCTGCGTGGCCTTGGCAGGCGCGGAGGGTTCAGTCTTGGCGCAGCAGCGGTGAGTCGGTTTGCCGGGTGCGTTCATGGCGAATCCTCTTCAGAAAGGGCGTTGAGGATCGGACAGGCCTCGGCGCGACCATGCCCCGGGCAGGCCGCGATAAGGGTGTCGAGCCCGGCGCGAATGCGCGTGAGTTCGGTTATCCGCTGATCGATCGCCTCACGCTTGAGCTGCGCCGTGCGCTTGACCTTGGCGACATCGCGCTCGTTGCTCAGCGCGAGCAGCGTGCGCACGTCGTCGAGCGAAAAACCCAAGGCCTTGGCCCGACGGATAAAGCGCAGACGTATCACTTCCGCCGCACCGTAGCGGCGATAGCCCGAGGCCAGTCGCCCAGCCGGTGCCAGCAACGCATTGCGCTCGTAATAGCGCACCGTGTCGATGGCGACGCCGGCCTGCTTGGCCAGCTGTCCGATGCTCAAAGTCGTCATGCCCGATCTCCTCTGTGACGCCCAGCTTGCGGTCTTGACCCCGGTCCAGAGTCAAGCGTTTTGACGCCGCGAGCCGTCAGCAGTCTCAGTGCGCGTTCAGCGATCCTTCGGCGCTGACTCCAGTTCAGCGATCAAGGCCTCCATCTCGCCAATTTCGCGGCGCTGAGCAGCGATGATGCCGTCCGCCAGCTACCGCACGCGCGGATCAATGATGTTGGCGCGCTCGCTGGTCACGATGGCAATCAAGCGTGGACACGACATGAGGGCTCTCCCATAGCGATCGTGTCGCCGAGCGACGCACCTGGGAGCTCATGCAGGATGCCTGCCAGATGCTTCGCACTCCCACTCCATCAGTGCACGGCCTCGGCGCGGCGCGACGACCAGTGGATATGCACGATCTTCCAGCCGTCCGAGGTCTTCTGCACGATCATGGTTTCGGTCGAGTCGATCATCAGCGTTTGCTCGTCTTGCAAGGTGCGGATGGCGCTTTCGCTGGCGACCCATGCTAGATCGCCGGAAGCACGCGCGGAGCGCCACTTAAGCGAGACTTGGGAGGCTTTAAGGAAGTCAGCGTCAGCTTTGGCATGGCCGCTCAGATACTCGTCGCGAGTGCGCTCCACGCCGCCGCTCTCGAGAATCACTACGCGCGCGTCCAACTCGGCGGTCGCTGCGGCCACGTCTCCGGTGCTTAGGGCAGTAGAGAAGCGTTCTACGGTAGCGACTGCCGCACTGGCTTCGGCCGGCACGCTGGCATTCGCGTGACCGATGTCGCGCCCGGCTGAAAAGGCCGCAGCCGGGTGATTCTCCTCGCCGTGTGCCCAGGCGGTCGGCCCAACCAGCGTCAGAGCGACTGCAAGCGCGCTCAATCGTGCTGACATTAATGACGATATTCGCACGGGGTTCTCCTGATTAAAGTTTGAGATACATTTCGTAACTCGATGTGTTTCTCGCTGACTCAGCCGTGTTTCATCTTCGAGTGATCCATTGGTTTGGCCTTCATTTGCGCGGGCGGTCCGGGCGGCGGGCCTCGGCGATGAGGTTTACCGAACTCAGGATCAGCACTGACTCGAGAAGCCACCGTGCCCTTGGGGTTCGAGTACCAGCCGGGATCGCGGAAGTCACCGTGCGCAAGATCGTCGCGCACTTTGATCAGCGTAAACATACCGCCCATCTCGAGGTTTCCGAACGGGCCTTTTCCCATCATCATCGGCAAGGTGTTTTCGGGGCCGCGCATGTGGCCGGAATCGGTGTGCTCTTGGTGCTCGGCCATGCCGCCTTGTCCCATCGTCATATACCCGGGCAGCATGGCGCGAATCTTCTCCTCGACGCCGGACGTATCGACGCCGAGCGTGTTCGGCACCTCATGGCCCATGGCATTCATCGTGTGATGCGACATGTGGCAATGGAACGCCCAGTCGCCAGGCACCGCGACAAACTCCAGATCGCGGGTCTGCCCGACGCCGACGATCTCAGTGACTTCAGGCCGCCAAAGCGATTTCGGCCAGCGACCACCATCGCCGCCGGTGACGTTGAACTTGGGGCCATGCATGTGAATCGGGTGATTCCACATCGACAGGTTGCCAACACGAATCCGCACACGCTCGCCGCTGCGCGCGACGAGTGGTTCGATAGCGGGGAACACCTTGCTGTTCATCGTCCACAGATCGAAGTCCACCATCACGGACGGATCGGGGCGATAAGTGCCAGGATGCAGCGCCCAGTTATGCAGCAGGACCGCGTAGTCGCGATCAATGCGCTCAGGCTCGCCGGCTTTCGGGTGGATGATGAACATGCCCATCATCCCGACCGCCATCTGCACCATCTCGTCGGCGTGCGGGTGATACATGTGGGTGCCGTGCTGACGCAGGGTGAACTCATAGACGTAGGTTTCGCCGGACTCGATCTGCGGTTGGGATAGGCCACCGACGCCATCCATTCCGCTGGGTAGCATGATCCCGTGCCAGTGCACGCTCGTATGTTCGGGCAGCCGGTTGGTCACATAAATGCGCACCCGGTCGCCTTCCACGGCTTCGATGGTCGGCCCCGGCGTGGTGCCGTTGTAGCCCCAGCACTTCGCGCGGCTGCCAGGCGCGAACTCATGCTCGATTTCCTCCGCGACGAGGTGAAATTCCTTCACCCCATCGACCATCCGATACGGCAGCGTCCAGCCATTGAGGGTGCGCACTGGCGTGTAGCGACCGTCTGCAGACTGTGAGGCGGCGTGTGGAACAGGCTCAGGTGCGGCAACCGGTTCGACAACGGGCGCGGGCATGTCGTGTCCTTGATGCGTCTGTGCGCCGAGGCGCTGCGCAATGGCGCTCATCGGCAGCAACGCACCGAGGCTGGCAAAGCGAAACCAGTGGCGTCGGGTGAAGCTCATGGTGTGTCTCCGTTGTGGTCATGTGCGGCTGGCGTGTCTTTTTGATGGTCATGCGCCGCTGGCGTGTCTTGCTCGGCCGGCGTTGGCTGCATGTTCATACGATGTCCGGCATGCGGATCTGCCGGCGACTTGGGCTTCATCGCGCCGTGCGCCGAGTGATCCATGCCCTGCATGCCGCCCATGTCCATATCCATGCTCTGCACGGGCAGGACGGCATCTACGCCAATTGCCGGCTCGCGCGCTGCGTCATCGTCCGGTAGGCGACCGCCAACGGCGCGGCGCAAGTCGGCGCGGGTGATCCAGTAGTCGCGCACGGCTTGCAGATATTCCTGATACGCGTCGTACTCCTCCTGCTTGGCCAGCAGCAGTTGAAAGACGCCAATCAGCATGAAGTTCACCTCTTTCTGGCTTTCGGCAACGATGGCTTCGCGCTGCGGCACCAGCTCACGTCGATAGCGCTCAGCGATGTCCGCCATCGCGCTAACCGCCTCGATGCCCAGAGCCGCGTCGTTCTGCACGCCGAGCAGCAGCGCGTCGAGTTCGGCGCGTGCCTGCAACAACTCAGCCTGCGCCCGCGCCACGGCCCCTTGGCCCTGGTTGAAGATCGGCAGCTCCAACGCAAGCGAGGGGCCGCGCAGCACGCTGCCGTCGATCTCGGCTTCGCGCTCACCGCCAATCTCAACACCGCCCAGCCATCGCCAGCGCCGCGTCACGCCGAGTGCATCCTCGCGCAGAGCAACCGCTTGCCGAGCGGCCGCCAAATCGAGTCGATTCTCGAGCGCTAATGGCACCAGTGCTTTGGCGTCGACCGACCCAGTTAAGGGTGCAGGCAATTGAGTCTCGGTGCGCCACTCCGCTGAACTGGGCAAGCCAATCAAACCGGCCAATCGACTGCGCGCGCGCGTCGCCTCGGCGGCGGCGCGAACCGCATCAATGCGTGCCATCGCGGAGGCGGCGGCTTCTTGGGCGTACTGCAGGCGGCTGATATTGCCGGCATCCAAAAACCGCTGCGCCAGCTCAGCGGAGCTCTCGGCGGCTTGCGCTACGAGATCGCGCATTGTCGCTATTTGCTCGGCACTGACAGACGCGTACCACGCTGTTTCGACCTCAGCGGCGAGCTCGAGCAGCGCACCCACGACGGATTTTTGCAGGCGATCAAGATCACCCGCTGCAAAGCGTTGGCGCGCCGGCAGCAGCAGGAGATCAGTTAACCCGAGCGACAGGCCACGCGTGATTTGTGAACCGCTACCGTCGCGCGGCGACAGGTTCAGATAGCCAAAGGATGGATTGTTGATTCGTCGAGCATCTTCAAGCTCGGCGCGGCCTAGGCCAAGCCGGGCATATTCCTCGCGAATACGCGGGTTGTTGAAAAAGGCGAGCCTGACGGCTTCCTCTGCAGAGATCGGAGCTGATGGTGTTTCGGGCGTGACGCCGTCGAATGATTCAGGCGGCGCAACGCTTCGGCGCGCCTTGATCAGATCTTGGGTGTCGGCATAGCCGCGCTCGCGCGGCAGACTGGCACAGCCGGTCAAGGCAAGCGCCGCCGCGAATATCGCGGCTCGGTACAGGGGGAAACGCATGGAGTCGTCCTCACGAACGGGCAAAGGCGCGGCATCTGCCAGTGCGCATTGGCCAAGGAATAGAGCGAGCAGATGTCTGAGACACCGGCTCGAGCCAACGTCTGTGGATTAGGCGACGTTCGGCGGGCGAAGTGGAGGAGCGAAGCGGCGCTCCATCAGAGGCGCAAAAAGCGACTCGAACCTCGCCTGCGCGACCTGTAGAGAGAGGACCTCGCATTCGACGATTGCCACCACCGGCGGCAGCACACAGCCGCATTGGCAAGCGATGCCATTGCAGCAGTCGCCTGAATCGGATGTGTCGTGTTGGTGCGGAGCGCCCGTCGCATCGTTCGCGAATGACGCGTGCCCGTGATGATGGGTGTCGGCCGCGTCTGCATGCGCGGCATCAATGGTGCTGTGAGACGCATGATGATCGGCCCCCATTGCGCTGGCCGCATGCCCGTCGTGATTCATTCGCGCCATTGCCCACGGCGCTGAGAACCCGTTGAGAACAAGGGTCAGGCAAACCAGGATGGGGATGAAGTGGCGGATCATGAAGGACGAAGACTGCGCGCGTGCAGCGAAAGTTTCAACAGTCTCATCGGCAAACAGCAGCGCGTGCGGCGGACTGCCGCCAAGCGGGTGTAGCAGCTTTCCCCAACAACGCTTAGGCTTGACCCAGACCTTTGGCGATAGGGAGTCGCATGCGAATTCTGGAACGTTCGGTTTACGTCGGGCCGTCGCTGTACGCGCATTTTCCCGTTATTCGACTGCTGCTTGATCTTGGACCGTTGGAAGCATGGCCGACTGGCCGGCTTGGCAGTGACTTCGTTGATGCACTGGTCGGCGCGCTGCCGAGTCTGCAAGAACACGGCTGTAGCTATCGCGAGCCCGGCGGACTCATTCGCCGCATGCGAGAAGGCGAGGGCACGTGGCTCGGTCACGTGTTCGAGCATGTCGCTATCGAGCTGCAAAACGTTGCGGGAGAAGACGTCACCTTCGGCAAGACGCGCAGCGTTGATGGTCGGCCCGGCGTGTACTCGGTGATTTACGAATATAGCCAGCGCGATGAAGGGGTTGAGGCAGGCGAGCTGGCGCTCATTCTGATCGCCTCTCTGCTGCCAGAGGCCATTCGGCCCGCGCGCTGTGTGCCCGACGACTGGGAATGGACCGCGGCACGCGATGCCTTTATTCGCTTTGCGCAGCGACGTGCGCTCGGCCCGTCAACGGCCTCATTGGTTAAGGCGGCCGAGGATCGCAACATACCTTGGCTGCGGCTCAACGATCAGTCGCTGGTGCAGCTCGGCCACGGCAAATATCAGCAGCGCATCCAAGCCACCGTCACTGGAAAAACGCCACATATCGCGGTTGAACTGGCCAGCGACAAAGAGGAGACCAACAAGATCCTCGGCTCGCTTGGACTGCCAGTGCCGCGCCAAGAGTTAGCACAAAGTGAATCATCAGCCATTCGTGCGGCCAAGCGCATCGGTTATCCGGTGGTCACCAAACCCTACAACGGCAATCACGGTCGCGGCATTTCGATCTGCCTGCGAACTGATGAGGAAGTTGCTGAAGGATTTAGAGTTGCAAGCGAGATTTCCCGCTCGGTCATTGTTGAAACTTTTTTAGAAGGTGACGACCATCGCCTGCTCGTCGTCAACGGTGAGCTGGTAGCCGCCACGCGGCGCACGCCGGGTCACGTGGTCGGCGACGGTGTGAAAACGATTGCGCAGCTGGTCGATAGCGTCAATCAGGATCCGCGTCGCGGCGTCGGTCACGAGAAAGTGCTGACGCGGCTGGTGCTCGACACG